>CAJTVR010000044.1:4586-19936 GCA_910580075.1 uncultured Eubacterium sp.
GCCACTGAAATGCCTGGAAGGCAGGGATACGAGACCGACAACGGACCGTATAAAAGAAACACTGTTTAATATCATCCAGCCGGACCTCCCTGAAAGCAGATTTCTGGATCTGTTTGCAGGAAGCGGCCAGATTGGACTAGAAGCATTAAGCAGGGGAGCACAGTGGTCTGTATTTGCAGAGAATAATAAAAAAGCGTGTGCCTGTATAGAAGACAATATCCGGTTTACACGGTTTGGTGACAGAGCAAAGCTGCTTTGTATGGATGCCATGCATGCGCTGCGTATTCTGGAGGGAAAGGACGCTTTTGATTTTGTCTTTTTAGACCCTCCATACGCAAGTCATTATGAAAAAGAGATTTTAGCCTGTCTGGCATCCTCAAGCCTTTTAAAAGAAGGTGCCAGAGTGATCGCAGAAGCGGCAAAGGATACAGATTTTTCTTATGTGCAGGAGTTTGGATTTACTGTGACAAAAGAAAAAATATATAAGACGAATAAACATGTATTTATGGCAAAAGAGGGATGATATGAGAAGAGCGATCTATCCGGGCAGTTTTGACCCGGTGACAAAGGGCCACCTTGATATTATTGAGCGTTCGTCCAGGCTTGCAGATGAGCTTATTGTAAGCGTACTGAACAACAGTGCAAAAAATTCGTTGTTTTTCGTAGATGAACGTGTTAGTATGTTAAAGGAAATGACTTCTTATCTTCCAAATGTAACAGTCGGATCCTTTGACGGGCTTTTAGCTGATTATGCAAAGCGTATGGATGCTGCGGTTATTATCCGGGGACTCCGGGCAGTGACCGATTTCGAATATGAACTGCAGATTGCACAGACAAATCATGAGTTATATCCTGATATAGAAACTGTCTTTCTGACTACCCGTCTGGAATATTCCTACTTAAGTTCAACGATTGTAAAGGAAGTTGCCTCATATGGAGGGGATATCTCCCGTTTTGTGCCACAGCAGATTGTGGAGCGTATTTATGCGAAGTACGGTGTGGGAGACTGAGAAAAGACAGGCAGCTGTCAGCGGTCCGCCTGCATAACCTGCTGACAGTTTCTGACTGTATAATTAAATATAAGGGGTGTTGCGCATGAACAGTAGTATAGACCAGATAATAGAAGAAATAGAAGATTATATTGAAAGCTGTAAATTCCAGCCGCTTTCAAGCACAAAAATAATCGTAAATAAAGATGAGATACAGGAACTGATTGCGGATTTGCGTCATAAAACACCAGAAGAAGTGAAACGTTACCAGAAAATGATCAGTAACAAGGAGGCAATCTTAGCAGATGCCCAGGCAAAAGCAGATACGATTATTTCCCAGGCACAGATACAGAAAAACGAACTGATAAAAGAGCATCAGATTATGCAGCAGGCATATGCCCAGGCAAACGAAGTAGTTACAATTGCCCAGAAACAGGCGCAGGAGATTATGGATCAGGCTACAAATGATGCGAATGAAATACGTTTAGGCGCAATTGCTTATGCAGACAGCATGTTAAAAGCAATTGAAGACCTCTTAGAAGGTTCCCAGAGTATATTTAAAACGAATTTTGCCCAGCTGAGTGCTTCGATGCAGAAAACATTGGAAATTGTCAGTGCAAACCGTGCAGAGCTGGCTCCAAGCGAAGTATTTCAGGAAGCCGGCGAAGAACAGATTCCGGATGAAGAGATGCTGCCAGAAGACCCGTCACAGGAATCTGTCCAGCAGCCGGGAATGTAAATTCATTAATACAGCGGACTCTATCATCCGTCAGCTGCGGATTTGCTTCTGATTCGGCAGATTACAGCAGGAAGGCTGCCAGCAGTGTACTGACTGAGGCCGTGGCCAGCCGGAATACCAGGTAAAAGGTCATGGATACAGGACATCCTTTTACCATGGAAGCAGTCTGGGCAAATCCGCTCAGGCCGCCGAATGCGGTAATTCCTATGATCATGGGATATTTCAAATCCATGGTATAGGAACTTTCTGCAATGACATGAATACCGTTTGTCACTTCCGTAATCCCAGTCAGGCACATCAGCATCAGTTCATTGTTTCCGGAAAACCGCATGCACATCTGTGTCATCAGCGAAAAAAGCATAATATATCCGCCCAGTTTAAGCAGTGTTTCAAATCCATTCATAATTCCGGCATCGATAATTTGAAAATTCAAATTAGACTGTGATGCCGCATTTTTTTTTACAGGAAGCGCCTGTTCCCTGCGAAGCAGAAACAGCCCGCCAATAAGAGGCGGCAGATATAAAATGGCATAAGTGCTCCATGTCCTGTCAGGAAGGCCGAGGGATGAAATTAAAAGATAGCTGCTGACAAACACAGGACTGATGTTGTTGCACATTGCACACAGGATATCTGCTTCCCTGACCGTCAGTTTTCCTTCCCTCATAAGGTCTGCAGCCGTCTTGCTGCCAATTGGAAATCCAAATAAAAAACCGGCAATAATCGGATAAGCAGCCTGGGAATGCTGAAAAAACAGGCGGCGCAGCAGCGGACTGAAAACCCGTATTAAATCATCCAGATAACCGGACTGAATCAGGATATTTGAAAATATCGTAAATGGAAGCAGTGCAGGAAGGATATTTTCATACCATAACACTAGTCCGTTTGCAGCTGCAGTCACGCAGTCTTTTGGATAAATTAATATGAATAGAATAAACAGCATGACAATAAATATAGATAACTTTTTTTTCATGACAGCACGTATTTTTTTTATTAGTATACGCGCACACGGGAGGAAACATGAATCAAAAACGGATCTTTTGCATTATGCTGCTGTTTATCACCGCAAGCCTGGATATCTGCATGATGCAGTATTTAAAACACCATCATGGCGTCTTAAGAGAAAAATCACAGCTTGAAGACCGGGAAGAATCCCTGGCAGTGCTGCGGGCATTTGAACTTCCAAAAGATGTTTATAAAGAACTGGCCGGGGCGGATGAGACCGGGCTGGAAATCGGCGAAACGGCTGCACAAAACCTGCTGGCTTATCTGTTCTGCCAGACGACAGAAAAGCCAGTGCTGAAGCAGTGGCGCAGCCGGGAAAAGGAAGCAGACCCAAAGCTGTTTGCCGGGTTTACGAAAGCGGTGCAGAATCTTTTGTCAGATCTTGTGTATTTTCCGGTTCCGGAATCTTTAAACAACAGCAAAGCCGGAGTTTCTTACGAAAACAGCTGGCAGTCGGAACGGACATACGGAGGGGTGCGCGGACATGAAGGGTGTGATATTATGGCAGGGATTCAGCAGAGAGGATATTATCCAGTCATCAGTGCATCTGACGGCGTAGTAGAAAAAATGGGCTGGCTGCCTCAGGGCGGATACCGGATTGGAATCCGCAGCAGGTGCGGCGTGTATTTTTATTATGCACATCTGGCAGAATATGAAGAAACACTGGAAGAGGGCATAGAAGTTACAGCCGGACAGCTGCTTGGCTATATGGGAGATACCGGGTACAGCGAAATAGAAGGGACAACAGGTAATTTTCCGGTACATCTGCATTTTGGGGTGTATCTGGATGATGAAGAGGGGAACGAAATCAGCTTTAACCCTTATTACCTGCTGGAGATTTTAAAGGATGATAAGCTCAAATATGAGTACAGAACGCAGTAAAACACGCCGCTGCCACAGTCCGGACGATGTTTTCAGAGGCGTTACCGGAAAGAAAATAAGCATTCAAAAAACAGGGAGAATAGAATATGTCAGGATTTTTGCCAGTCAGTAAATCAGATATGGAGGAACGGGGAATTGAACAGCTGGATTTTGTATATGTGACTGGAGATGCATATGTAGATCATCCGTCATTTGGCCATGCTATTATCAGCAGGGTTTTGGAAGCACACGGTTATACAGTCGGTATCATTGCCCAGCCGGACTGGAAGAATCCGGACAGCATTACGGTACTGGGAGAACCGCGCCTTGGATTTCTGGTTACAGCAGGAAACATGGATTCCATGGTCTGTCATTACAGCGTTTCCAAAAAACGGCGCAGTACCGATGCTTATACGCCTGGCGGAGTGACCGGAAAGAGGCCGGATTATGCCACGGCTGTATACTGCGGGATGATCCGCAGCATCTATAAACAGGTTCCGGTTATTATCGGCGGTATTGAAGCATCGCTGCGCAGGCTCGGGCATTATGATTACTGGTCAGACAGGGTAAAACGCTCCCTGCTGCTTGATTCCGGCGCGGATTTAATCAGTTACGGCATGGGAGAGCGCAGCATTGTGGAAATCGCTGATGCTCTGGCGGCCGGCATTGCGGTTTCAGACATTACATTTATTGACGGTACGGTATTTAAAACAAAAGACCGGGAACTGGCTTCTTATGATGCAATAGAACTGCCGCCTTTTGAACAGATGAAGACGGATAAACGCGCCTATGCACAGAGCTTTTATATCCAGTACTGTAATACAGACCCGTTTAGCGGAAAACGCCTGTTTGAAACTTATAAATACGGGACTATGGTTGTGCAGAATCCGCCAGCGAAACCGTTAAGCCAGATAGAAATGGATGATATTTATGCGCTGCCGTATATGAGGGCTGCTCATCCTTCCTATGAGGCAGCAGGAGGCGTTCCGGCGATTTCCGAAGTAAAATTCAGCCTGGTCAGCAGCCGGGGCTGTTTTGGAGGATGCAGCTTCTGTGCCCTGACATTTCACCAGGGCCGGATTATCCAGAGCAGGAGTCATGATTCCATAATCAAAGAAGCGAAGCTGCTGACGAAAGACCCGGATTTTAAAGGATATATCCATGATGTCGGCGGCCCGACTGCCAATTTTCGTCATCCGGCCTGTGAAAAACAGCTTACCAAGGGGGCATGTCCGAAGAAACAGTGCCTGTTTCCGGTACCATGCAAAAACCTGAAAATAGATCACCAGGATTATATCAGCCTGCTTAGAAAGCTGCGCAGCTTAGAAGGTGTGAAAAAAGTATTTATCCGCTCCGGCATCCGTTATGATTACCTGATTTACGATAAAGACCAGGAATTTCTGCGCGAATTATGCATGCACCATGTCAGCGGACAGCTGAAAGTTGCCCCGGAGCATATTTCTAATGCGGTACTGCAAAGGCTCGGAAAACCATCTGTAGAAGTTTATCATAAGTTTGTAAAGGCTTATGAAAAAATGAATCAGAAACTTGGCAAAAAGCAGTATCTCGTGCCATACCTGATGTCATCGCACCCTGGCTCTACGCTCAAAGAAGCCGTGGAACTGGCAGAATTTCTGCGGGATATAGGCTATCAGCCGCAGCAGGTACAGGATTTTTATCCGACCCCTTCTACGATATCTGCCTGTATGTATTATACTGGCTTAGACCCGCGCACGATGGAACCGGTATATACCGCAAACCGTCCGCATGAAAAAGCAATGCAGCGGGCGCTGATTCAGTACCGGAATCCGAAAAACTATAAGCTGGTGAAAGAGGCACTGATAACAGCCGGGCGGGAAGATTTAATCGGGAATGACAGAAACTGTCTGATTAAGCCGGAAAAGAGGAGGGATATCAGGGAAGCGGATACAAAGCAGAGGAAAAGAGCTGGAAACCGGAAATACAGGAAAAAATAGCGGGGTACAGGGTGTGGATTACCCGGACGCCGGGCGGAGAAACTTTTACCTTTTTCAGTTCCGCCTCCGAACAGTAAGAAATACTAAATTTTCTGCTTCCAGGCAGTGGCAGCGGACGGACCGGTGTCTGATGCCCTGGCGTTATTTCATGCTTCCAGCGGTGGCACAGACAGACACCTTTTGGGGCTTCAGGGGTCAGGAAAGCGGAAGGCAGAGAGCCCCAAATCCTGGATATGAGGCAGAAAATTAAGAATTTCTAACAGTTCTACGGAGTCACAGAAAAAGGAAAAAGTTTCTCCGCCCGGCTGTTAGCGGCAGAATTTAAAATATCAGTCTGTAAGCCGGATTTCAGATGAGGGCGAAAGCATATAGGATGTACATTAATTCAGCCACAGCTATCAGCACAGAGCGCCATGCAGAATATGAAATATCAGTCATCCTGCTGGCTCCCATATGCAGGCCGAAACCAGCAGGATGTGCGTATATTCTGCCCCAGCTATCCAGACAGAGTGCCATGCACAATTTCATGTGCCAGTCAGATTGCTGGTTTCCTGGTATGTTTCGGAGCAGCCAGGTGTATATTCAGCCGCAGCCAGCCGGACAGAGAAGCGGTTCCTTCTGATGTGACTCCGGAGAAAAGCTGGAAGTTCTTAGTATTCTGCCCGATACACAGGATTTGGGGCACACAGTCTGCCGCACGAAAGAACCTGGAAGCCCCAAAAGGCACCTGCCAGTGCCACTGCTGAAAGCATGCCTAAGCGTCAGGGCATCAGGTGCCGGTCCGTCCGCTGCCACAGCCTGAAAGCAGAATACTTAGAACTTCCTGCTTTTTGCAGGCGGAACATCAGAAGGAACCGCTTCTCTGTCCGGCGTCCGGGTAATCCCCAGCTTTTCTCCGAAGTCACATCAGAAGGAACCGCTTCTCTGTCCGGCGTCCGGGTAATGTCTTACTTTTGGCGGTTTTGTGTATGGAAAGAACAAAAGAAATCTGTTGAAATAAATGCAAAAGAATATTATAATTATTTTCATATGCTGAGGTTTGACGAATCCATGCAAAACCAGGCAAAATGAAATTTATAACAGAAAACCAGAACAGGAGGATTTTTTCATGGCAGCATTTTTAGGAAGTTTTATGGAATATCTCGTAAAAGCGGTCATTTATGCAGTACTCGCAATAGCAGGCGTGAAAGCGGGCATGAAGATGCGTGACAACAAAGATTCTAAGACATCAACCGTGCGGATTAACAGCAGCAAAAGATAAAGCATTCAGAATGATTTTGGAGGACAAGCAGCGTGAAAAAGAGTTATGGCGTAAACGAGTTACGCAGAAAATTTCTGGAGTTTTTTGAAAGCAAAGAGCATCTTGTAATGAACAGCTTTTCATTAGTACCTCACAATGATAAGAGCCTGCTTTTGATTAATGCCGGAATGGCTCCGTTAAAACCGTATTTTACCGGACAGGAAATACCGCCGCGCAGACGTGTGACGACCTGTCAGAAATGTATCCGTACCGGAGATATCGAAAATGTGGGCAAGACGGCCAGGCATCTGACATTTTTTGAAATGCTGGGCAACTTTTCGTTTGGCGATTATTTTAAGCGTGAGGCTATTGTATGGTCCTGGGAATTTTTAACAAAAGTTCTGGGACTCGAAGAAGAGCGCCTGTATCCGTCTATTTACGGCGAAGATGACGAGGCTTTTGAAATATGGAATAAAGAAATCGGTATTCCGGCAGAGAAAATCACACGTTTTTACCGGGATGAAAACGGCAAATGCGATAATTTCTGGGAACATGGCGCTGGTCCCTGCGGGCCTTGTTCGGAAA
This sequence comes from uncultured Eubacterium sp., assembly GCA_910580075.1. Classification (GTDB taxonomy): domain Bacteria; phylum Bacillota; class Clostridia; order Lachnospirales; family Lachnospiraceae; genus Eubacterium_J. Next base: position 11,979 of record CAJTVR010000044.1, read on the forward strand.
TATATTATGACAGGGGAGAGAAATACGGGTGCGGCAGTCCGGACTGCAGGGTCGGCTGTGACTGCGACCGTTTTATGGAAGTATGGAATAATGTATTTACACAGTTTGACGGCGACGGCAAGGGCGGCTATGAAGAACTGGACCAGAAAAATATCGATACCGGTATGGGGCTGGAACGTCTGGCAGTTGTGATGCAGGATGTGGATTCGGTATTTGATATTGATACGATGAAAGCCATACGGGATAAAGTATGTGAACTGTCGCATAAAAAATACCAGACAGACGAGCTGGACGATGTATCCATCCGTCTGATTACAGACCATATCCGTTCGGCTACTTTTATGGTTTCAGACGGTATTATGCCGTCAAATGAAGGCCGCGGCTATGTACTGCGCCGCTTAATCCGGCGTGCAGCACGTCACGGGCGTATGCTTGGCATTGAAGGGACGTTTCTTGCGAGACTGAGCAATACGGTCATTACAGAAAGCAGTGACGGGTATCCGGAATTAGAGGAAAAGAAAGAATTTATTTTCAAAGTGCTGACACAGGAAGAAGAAAAATTCAATAAGACCATTGACCAGGGACTTGCAATTCTTTCACAGATGCAGAAATCTATGGAGGAAGAAGGAAGGAAAGCGCTTTTTGGGGAAGATGCGTTTAAGCTTTATGATACCTATGGATTCCCGATAGACTTAACACAGGAAATTTTAGAAGAAAAAGGATTTACCATTGATGAAGAAGGATTCCGCCAGTGCATGGAAGAGCAGCGGACAAAAGCCAGAAAAGCCAGAAAAGCTACGAACTACATGGGAGCGGACGTAACGGTCTACGAATCGATTGAACCTTCTTTAACAACGGAATTTACCGGTTATGGCAGTCTGACAGGCACATCTGCCGTTACGGTAATGACGACGGAGACAGAGATTACCCAGGCACTTTCTGACGGAGAGCGGGGAACGGTAATTGTAGAAAAATCGCCATTTTATGCTGCCATGGGCGGACAGATTGGAGATACCGGACAGATTCGCGCTAAAGAAGGCGTTTTTCAGGTAGAAGATACCATAAAACTGTCAGGCGGCAAAATCGGACATATCGGAACCTGTATCAGCGGTATGATAAAAACAGGTGACGAAGTGCAGTTAGAAGTCGATGCAGGACGCAGGGCGCGCATTGAAAAAAATCACAGCGCTACGCATCTTTTGCAGAAAGCGCTGCGTGAAGTACTTGGCGCACATGTAGAACAGGCCGGTTCAGAAGTAACACCGGATAAGCTGAGATTTGACTTTACGCATTTTTCAGCCATGACCAGAGAAGAAATCGAACGCACGGAAGCGCTGGTAAATGAAAAAATCGCTGCAGCGCTGCCTGTAAATACCGAGGTTATGTCTTTGGAGGAAGCAAAAAAGACAGGTGCTATGGCATTATTCGGCGAAAAATACGGCGAAAAAGTGCGCGTGGTAAAAATGGGTGATTTTTCTGTAGAATTATGCGGCGGTACGCATGTAGGCAGTACAAGTGCCATAACAGCTTTTAAAATTGTATCAGAAGGCGGCGTAGCAGCCGGTGTGCGACGTATTGAAGCGCTTACTTCGGATGCGGTATTTAAATATTACGACAATATCGAACAGATCCTGGAAAATGCAGCAAAGACAGTCAAAGCATCTCCGGCAAATCTGGTTGAAAAACTCGGACATCTGATGGCTGAGTTAAAAGCTCTTTCCAGTGAGAATGAGTCTTTAAAATCTCAGGCAGCTAAAGATGCGCTTGGGGATGTCATGGACCAGGTACAGGAAATCAAAGGCACGAAATTTCTGGCAGCCAGAGTATCCGGCGTGGATATGAACGGACTCAGGGATCTTGGCGACCAGTTAAAGGCAAAACTTGGCGAAGGCGTGATTCTGCTCGCATCCGATGCCGGAGGCAGAGTCAGTCTTGTAGCAATGGCCACAGAAGCAGCAATGGCAGCCGGTGCGCATGCCGGGAACCTGATTAAGGCTGCAGCCGGAAAAGTGGGCGGAGGCGGAGGCGGACGTCCTAACATGGCACAGGCCGGCGGCAAAAATCCAGAGGGAATTGACGAGGCATTAAAAGAAGCAGCCAGCGTTTTAGATCATATGCTGAAATAGAATACAGATAAAATAAAAGGGGCCTGCCGCGTTTGCGGCGGCCCTTTTTGCTATGCCTAAAGCCTGTTTTTGTAGTGATCTTTGAGGCCTTTTATCTGCTGTGTCCGCCGCATATGGATCAGCGGTTATCCCAGCATTATCCAGCAATGAAATTATTAAGAATATCTGCAAAATATATTTTCAAATCATCCAATTTATGATATAAATACATATAGGTATATCAAAAGAAACGCAAATGCGATGTACAAGGCAGTAAACCACCCTGTCATAAACAGACCGTCATTTGCGTTTCATATGAGATATGGCAGAATGCGTCATTCGTGTATCAGGCGCATCCCGTTAGTACAGGAGCTGCTGCATCAGTCTTATGTTTTGCTGACATTCTGGTCCGGGTCATTTGGGAATGTAAAGATTTCCCGTACCTGGGACGTATAAGTCTTCATAAGCTGATTTACAATGCGCAGATATTTGTTGTCCAAATCCTCAAGCATTACATCGATTTCCTGAATAAGCTGGTTGTGCTGTACAACAGGGTCATTCGGGTCAGCAGTAAGCGCAGCAATATTAGTATGAAGGTATTCTGCAATGGAGAAAAAGGTATCCATGCTGACAGGCTTAACGCCGCGCTCTAATTTGCTGATAAGGCTAAGTGATAAATACAGTTCATCAGCCATTTGCTCTTGTGTAATCTGCAGCTGTTTTCTGCGGGCTTTGATGTTTGATCCAATTAGCTTGTAATCCAGTGGCATAAATATCTCCTCCGAAGGTGTAAAATGTCGAAAAAAGCAGAAAGTGCCTTTTTTCTATTATAATTCAAAATAAACTGCCATAAACAGCACCAATAGTGTTCCAAAACTCTTGACAATAATACATTAAATGTTATAATACAAATTAACAAAGTAGTCACATACATGTATAATGAATTACATGTGAAGTATTTTATGTAGAAATTGAAAGGAAGGTGTGAAATATGAGATATCTGCTCTTAGATGAAATCTGGATGTACCGGCATTTTTTTAAAATGAGAAAATATGGGATTCCGCGCAAAATCTGGCACTGTGTTCATACAACCATGAATGCGGAAAATTATAAGAAGAGTAAGAAGTATTTAGACGAATCGGGCCTTGATTACCGCATACGTCTGAATCCGAATCATAAAACACTTGTTTTTCTGCGCAAGGAACTGAGCTGTCCCGAGCGTTTTCGCATGTGGTATGGATTTTATGTAACAAGGCACGATTATGACCGGGCCCGTGAAATTATGAAGTTAGATCCACCGCTTCCGTTTTTTGGAATGCGTGTATTATTATAGAAGAAATTCATATCTTTAAGATTTATCCGGTATAATTAACAGAAAGAAGCCGCAGATCCGGTATGAAAAGAACGCATCTGGTATTGAAAACCAATGATAAAGAAATTGATCCGGCTGAAAAGCAGAATGAGTATGAATTTTATAAACTTTGCTTTATGGAGTTCATACTTTTTTTATAAATAAAATTGAAAAGTGAGTAAAAATGAGATAAAGAGAGATAAAATGAGATAAAATAAAATATTGTGATATATTGAAAAGAATGCTGTACTTGCGAAACAGAGAAGAAAAACATATTATATGAACTATCAGTTAGCACTCAAAACAAGTGAGTGCTAATAACACAAAAAAGAAAATAGAATCAGATAAGAAGAATGGTGAAGGAGGAAATATTCATGAAATTAGTTCCATTATCCGACAGAGTTGTATTAAAACAGTGTGAAGCTGAGGAAACAACTGCATCAGGTATTATCCTGACCAGCGCTTCCCAGGAAAAACCTCAGGAAGCTGAAGTTATTGCAGTAGGACCTGGCGGAGTTGTAGATGGCAAGGAAATTACAATGCAGGTAAAAGAAGGACAGAAAGTTATTTATTCGAAATATGCAGGAACAGAAGTAAAAATCGATGGAGAAGAATATATCATTGTACGTCAGAATGATATTCTTGCAGTCGTAGAGTAAATCAGGTATATAATTAGAAGATGACGATAATCATATTAAGAAGAGAGGAAGATAACAATGGCAAAGGAAATTAAATACGGTGCAGAAGCAAGAGCTGCATTAGAAGCAGGTGTAGATAAGTTAGCAGATACAGTGTGTGTGACACTTGGACCAAAAGGAAGAAATGTTGTTTTAGATAAATCTTACGGCGCTCCGTTAATTACAAACGACGGCGTTACCATTGCAAAAGAAATCGAACTGGAAGATCCATTTGAAAATATGGGTGCACAGCTGGTAAAAGAAGTTGCAACAAAGACCAATGATGTAGCTGGTGACGGTACAACAACTGCGACTGTACTGGCACAGGCAATGATTTCTGAAGGCATCAAAAATCTGGCAGCAGGCGCAAATCCAATCAGCCTTAGAAGAGGCATGAAAAAAGCTACGAACGTAGCAGTAGACGCACTTGCAGAAATGAGCCAGAAAGTAGACGGCAAGAATCATATTGCAAAGGTAGCAGCGATTTCAGCAGGAGATGATGAAGTCGGCAATTTAGTTGCAGATGCAATGGAAAAAGTATCCAAAGACGGCGTTATCACAATCGAAGAGTCTAAGACAATGCTGACAGAGTTAGACCTGGTAGAAGGTATGCAGTTTGACCGTGGTTATATTTCCGCATATATGGCTACAGACATGGATAAAATGGAAGCAATCTTAGATGATCCGTATATTTTAATTACAGATAAGAAGATTTCCAATATCCAGGATATTCTTCCGCTGTTAGAGCAGGTTGTAAAAACAGGTGCAAAATTACTCATCATTGCAGAAGATGTGGAAGGCGAAGCACTGACAACTCTGATTGTGAACAAATTACGCGGAACTTTCAATGTAGTAGCAGTCAAAGCTCCTGGTTATGGCGACAGAAGAAAAGCAATGTTAGAAGATATTGCAATTCTCACAGGCGGACAGGTTATTTCATCTGAATTAGGACTGGAATTAAAAGATACAGAATTAGAGCAGTTAGGCCGTGCAAAATCTGTAAAAGTCCAGAAAGAAAATACAGTCATCGTAGACGGTGCCGGTGAAAAATCTGCTATTGATGCAAGAATCAGCCAGATTAAGAGCCAGATTGAAGAAACTACTTCTGATTTTGATAAAGAAAAATTACAGGAAAGACTTGCAAAACTGGCAGGCGGCGTAGCAGTGATCCGTGTAGGTGCTGCAACAGAGACAGAAATGAAAGAAAGCAAGCTGCGCATGGAAGATGCGTTAAATGCAACAAGAGCAGCTGTAGAAGAAGGCATTATCGCAGGCGGCGGTTCTGCATATATCCATGCTTCAAAGAAAGTGGCTGAGTTTGCCGCTTCTCTGGAAGGGGATGAAAAGACAGGTGCAAAAGTGATCTTAAAAGCACTGGAAGCTCCGTTATTCTATATTGCAGCAAATGCAGGCCTGGAAGGCGCTGTTATCATTAATAAAGTAAAAGATTCTGAAACTGGAATCGGTTTTGATGCAACAGAAGAAACATATGTAAATATGGTAGAAGCAGGCATCCTTGATCCGGTTAAAGTAACAAGAAGTGCACTGCAGAATGCAACTTCTGTAGCAGCTACTTTACTGACAACAGAGTCTGTAGTAGCAAATATCAAAGAAGATGCACCAGCTATGCCAGCCGGAAATCCAGGCATGGGCATGATGTAATCACTGGCTTATAAGCCCAGGTATCAGGAATCAGATAAAAATAGAAAAATCTAACAGTCTGAAAAGCTGTCCAAAATCCTTATTGAATTTTGGGCGGCTTTTCGCTTGTAAGTATTTTTCAGGTGTGATACAATGCTATCCGGGATAAACTGTATTATGACAGGATGATAAAAGCAGCTGTGAAGCGGGCTGAATGGTCATGGAAAATAACAAAATGCAGGAATGGAGGAGTTTTGATGAGCAGAGTAGCTGTTGTAACGGATTCAAACAGTGGAATCACACAAAAGCAGGCAAAAGAGATCGGAGTTACCGTTCTGCCGATGCCTTTTTATATTGATGGAAAGACGTATTATGAAGATATAGATCTTACACAGGAGCAGTTTTATGAAAAACTGGGAGAAGACTGTGATATTTCCACATCGATGCCGGCATTGGGCGATGTGACAGATTTATGGGACAGGCTGCTGCAGGATTATGATGAAATTGTGCATATTCCGATGTCTTCCGGACTCAGCAGTTCATGTGGGACAGCGCAGATGCTGGCTCAGGATTACGACGGACGGGTGCAGGTAGTCAATAATCAAAGAATTTCTGTTACTCAGCGCCGGTCTGTACTGGATGCGTATGCACTTTCACAGGAAGGAAAGAGCGCTGGTCAGATTAAGGAAATTCTGGAACGTGAAAAGCTTGAATCCAGTATTTATATTATGGTAGATACTTTAAAATATCTGAAAAAAGGCGGACGCATTACGCCGGCTGCTGCTGCGCTGGGTACACTGCTTCGTTTAAAACCTGTGCTGCAGATTCAGGGTGAAAAATTAGACGCTTTTGCAAAAGCACGTACAGTAAAACAGGCTAAAAGCATGATGATAGAAGCGATGCTAAACGACTGTAAAACCCGTTTTCAGGATGCCAGCGGCAGCAATATGCATATTGATATCGCATATACCAAAGATATAGAGTCCGCACTGCAGTTTGAAAAAGAAGTAAAAGAAGTATTTCCAAATCAGCAGTGTGTTGTGCATCCGCTTTCTCTGAGTGTATCGTGCCATATCGGGCCTGGAGCGTTAGCAGTGGCAGGCTCACACCGGATTTAAAATTTGAAAATACTTTACTTATCAGCCGGAGTCGTGTATAATCAGAAAGTAAAATCGGGTACAAAAGACAGGTTTTTACAGCCTGTCTTTTTAAGCGGCAGGCGTCCGCAAACGTAAGAAAAATGGCTGATACATAGGAGGTAGGGAACATGGTAAAAGCAGTTGTAGGCGCTAACTGGGGTGACGAGGGCAAAGGCAAGATTACAGATATGCTGGCAGAAAATGCCGATATCATTGTCCGGTTCCAGGGCGGAGCCAATGCAGGGCATACAATTAAAAATCATTATGGAAAATTCTCGCTGCATACACTTCCGTCCGGCGTATTTTATGGTCATACTACGAGTATTATCGGAAACGGTGTTGCACTGGATATTAAAAAATTATGCAGTGAAATTGACGGCATTGTAAAACAGGGGGTTCCGCAGCCTAAGATTTTAGTATCTGACAGGGCGCAGATTGTGATGTCTTACCATGTGCTGTTCGATGAGTATGAAGAAGAGCGCCTTGGAAAGAAATCTTTCGGCTCTACAAAGTCAGGAATAGCACCTTTTTATTCTGATAAATATGCAAAAATAGGATTTCAGGTCAGCGAGCTTTTTGACGAAGAGCTGCTTCGGGAAAAAACAGAACGGATCTGTGAAATAAAAAATGTACAGCTGGAGCATCTGTATCATAAACCGGTTTTAAAACCGGAAGATTTACTCCAGGAACTGCATGAATATAAAGAACTGATTTCGCCGTATACAGCAGATGTGTCAGCATATCTGTATCAGGCGTTAAAAGAGAATAAGACCATTCTCCTGGAAGGACAGCTTGGCACGCTGCGCGACCCGGATCATGGCATTTATCCAATGGTGACATCTTCATCCACACTGGCTGGCTACGGAGCGATTGGCGCAGGCATTCCTCCTTATGAAATCAGCCAGGTAATTACGGTATGCAAGGCATATTCCAGTGCGGTAGGAGCAGGTGAATTTGTCAGTGAGATTTTCGGGGAAGAAGCAGAGGAATTAAGAAGACGCGGCGGCGACGGCGGAGAATACGGTGCTACGACAGGCCGTCCGCG
>CAJTVR010000044.1:19946-39166 GCA_910580075.1 uncultured Eubacterium sp.
CAGAGTCGGATGGTTTGACTGTGTGGCCAGCAAATTTGGCTGCCGCATGCAGGGAACGACAGAAACAGCGTTTACAGTCATAGACGTGCTTGGATATCTGGATGAAATTCCGGTCTGCGTCGGATATGAAATTGACGGAGAAGTGACGACAGAATTTCCGGCAACACCTTTGCTGAAAAAAGCGAAACCGGTGTGGAAAGTACTTCCAGGATGGAAATGTGATATTACCGGTATTAAAAACTATGAAGAACTGCCGGAAAACTGCCGCAGATATATCGAATTCATTGAATCGCAGATTGAGCATCCGATTACGATGGTTTCAAATGGCCCGTCCCGGTCGGATATTATTTACCGGAACAGGTAAGGGCTGAAAAAGCAGACTGCCCGTTAAGCAGTTTTTGTAACGCGCAGGTTTTGGATGAATGATGCAGAGATTGTGAAAAGGATTGGATGATGGTAAAAAATATTATATTAGACGTAGGAATGGTACTGGTTGATTTCTGCTGGGAAAAGCTGATGCGGGAGCTCGGACTGGAAGGAGAAGTATTTGAAGCCGTGGCAGATGCTACAGTGCGTACTCCGGACTGGAATGAGTATGACAGGAGCGCAGTCAGTGATGAAGAACTGCTGGCCATTTTCAAAAAAAAGGCTCCAGGCTATGAAGCGCAGATACAGCTGTTCTGGGATCATATGTCAGGCATGATTTCGCAGTATCCGTATGCAAAACCATGGATTGCTTCTATGAAAGAACAGGGGCTCCATGTATATATATTATCGAATTATGCCAAAAGGACATATGAACTGACAAAATCAGAGGGGCTGGATTTTCTGCCGTTAACAGACGGTGCCGTTTTCTCCTTTGAAACCGGGTATATAAAACCTGAAAAGGAAATCTATCACTTTATAATGGATAAATATAATCTGAATGCGAAAGAATGCGTCTTTTTAGACGACAATGCCGCAAATCTTGTGTATCCGCAGCAAATCGGCTGGAAAACGGTCTTATTCCAGTCACATGCGAAAGCACAGGAAGAGCTGGATGCATTGCTGCAGCACTCCTTTTGAATACAAGATACAAAAGAACCGCTGGCGGAACCTGACAGGTGCCGGCGGTTCTTTTTGTCTTCACAAAAAATACACAGACAAAACGCGGATCGGACACAATTTTTTATTACATTAAATAGTGATGAAAGGGAAATATTAGAAGCGGCGGTTCTTTGAAAAATGAACTGCTGCCGGAATGATTGGAGGAGAGAATGTGATTGAAATCAGCCATCTCACGAAGAAATATGGAGACCATGTGGCAGTGGATGACCTGACACTGAACATTGAACCAGGCAGAATTTATGGATTTCTCGGGCCGAACGGTGCTGGAAAATCTACAACGATGAACATGATTACCGGGTATATAGCGGCTACGCAGGGAACGGTAAAAGTCAACGGATATGATATCCTAAAGCAGCCTGAAGAAGCCAGAAAATGCATCGGTTATCTGCCTGAGATGCCGCCATTATATATGGATATGACAGTATATGAATATCTGAAATTTGCAGCAGATTTGAAAAGACTCCCAAAAGATAAAAAGCGTCAGTATATCGAAGAGTCCATGGAGATGACGAAAATTACTGATATAAAAAACCGTCTGATACGCAATCTGTCCAAAGGCTACCGCCAGAGAACTGGATTTGCCCAGGCGGTTTTAGGTTATCCGCAGATCATGATCCTGGATGAGCCGACGGCGGGCTTAGACCCGAAACAGATGATAGAAATCAGGGAACTGATCAAAAGTCTGGGAAAACGGCATACTGTCATTCTCAGTTCCCATATTTTAACAGAGATTAAGGAAGTGTGCGAACATATTTTTATCATTTCCAAAGGACGGCTGGCTGCCAGCGATACAACGCAGCATCTGATTAACCGGACATCGGAATATCAGGAAATACAGATGCTGTTAAAGGGCAGTGAGCAGGCCGTTTTGGATGCCCTGAAGGAAATGGAAGGACTGGCAGAATGTTCTCTGATGCCAGGCAGTGAAGAAGGACTTACACAGGCGGTATTGAAAGGAAGCAGGGGAACAGATATCAGGGAACGGGTATTTTATGCTTTTGCATCAGCCGGTATCCCGATACTGGAAATGACAGCCGGGCATAAATCGTTAGAGCAGGTATTCCTGGAACTGACTCAGACTTCAGATGAAAAGACAGAAAAGCAGGAAGAAGGATCTGATACCGCATCCGGCACATCAGACGGGGAAAAGGATACAGAAAAACAGGTGCTGGAGGCAGAGACGGAATCCCTGACAGAGAATGCTGCAAAAACAGATCCTGCAGTATCAGAAATGGAGACAGAGCGAAGAACTGGAACGAAGAATGAACAGACACCAGAAACTGCTGACAGCGCAGATACCGGAAAGAAAGCTGTAAATACAAAGACACAGGAGGCAGACTAGAATGAGAGCAATATTTAAACGGGAATTCAGGGCGTGTTTTCAGTCAGTTATTGGCTGGCTGTTTCTGGCTGCTACGCTGGCATTTTATTTTCTGTATTTTTATGTATACAATCTTTCCTATGGCTATCCGCCGATTACCTATGCATTAAATGCGATTTCATTTTTATTTCTGATTACTGTGCCGGTTCTTACTATGCGTATATTTGCAGAAGAGCGCCATACCAAAACAGACCAGCTGATTCTGACGGCTCCTGTCAGCATTGGAAAGATTGTGGCTGGCAAGTATCTGGCACTGGCAGCTGTATTTAGCATTGCGACGGCAGTCATCGGGCTGTCGCCTCTGCTGCTCGGATGTTTCGGGACAGTTCCTTATGGGGAAAATTATGCTGCTCTGCTGGGATTCTGGATGTATGGGCTGGCCAGCATAGCAATCGGAACATTTGTCTCGTCGCTGACGGAAAGCCAGGTGATATCGGCAGTCCTGACGTTTGTATTTTTGTTTTTAGGATATATGATGGACGGCATTACCCAGGTGATTTCATCTGGAGGGAACCTTTTGACAAAGGTTTTAAACTGCTATAACCTTACATCCGGCATGGAGCGTCTTTTGAGCGGACAGCTGGACCTGACGGCGCTGGTATATTATATCAGCCTGACGCTGCTGTTTTTGTTTCTGACAACACAGTCGATTCAAAAGCGCAGATGGTCGGTCAGTGTGAAAAAGATCGGGCTTGGAATTTTCAACGCAGGATTTTCAGCAGCAGCCGTTGCCGCAGTAGTTATACTGAATCTTGTAGCCGATACCCTGCCGGATACGGTGACAAATTTTGACCTGACCAACGAAAAACTGTATTCTGTTACAGACGAGACAAAGAATATTTTGTCTGCTCTGGATAAAGAGGTAGATTTGTATGTGCTTGCTAATGAATCTTCACAGGATGAGCAGTTTGCCTCAACGCTGAAAATGTACGGGGAACTGTCTGATAAGATACAGTTAACCTATGTGGACCCGGCTGTATCACCGAATTTTTACCAGAAATATACCCAGGATCAGATTCAGGCAAACAGTGTGATTGCAGTATGCGGGGAACGCTCAAAAATCGTAAATTACAGCGATGTTTATGAAACACAGATTGATTATCAGACATATTCTTCCCAGACGACCGGATATGACGGAGAAGGACAGCTTACAAGCGCGATTCAGTATGTGACAAATGATGAAATGAAGACCGTATATGAAATCACAGGACACGGAGAAAGCCCGGTGAGCGGCAGCTTCAAAGAAGCTATTGAGAAAATGAACCTGACGCTTACATCCGTAAATCTGCTGGAATTAGAAGCTCTGCCAAAGGATTGTGAGGCAGTGATTATCCAGGGACCGGAATCGGATTTTTCGAAAGATGATGCGAAGAAAATTAAGGACTATCTGGCTGACGGAGGTAAAGTGCTGATTTCGGCACAGTATACAGCACAGCCTATGGATAACTTTAAAAGTATCTTAGAGGCTTACGGACTGGAGTTAGAGGAAGGAATGATTGCTGAGACAAATCAGGGAAACTTTTTACAAAACCCGTTCTATCTGCTGCCGGATATTTCCTATGATGCAATTACCGCAGATGTTTCAGATGAATATGTATTTCTTCCATATGCCCAGGGGATTGCTTACCCGCAGGAAGCACAGGATGATACAGTTACTTATACACCGCTGCTTACAACATCGGATGAGGCTGTACTAAAAAAGGATGTCCAGAATATGATGAGCTATGAAAAAGAAGACGGAGATCTGGAAGGTCCGTTTACAGTCGGAATATCCGTGACAGATACTAAGAGCCAGGCACAGCTGATTGTATATACAGCGCCGGAAATGTTTACTGACAGCGCAGACCAGTATGTGCCAGGAAATAATACAGCGTTGTTTGCAGCTTCAATCAGAAGCCTGGCAGGAGAAGAGAAAGCATCCAGCCTGATTGTGATACCAGTAAAACAGTATGAACTGCAGAGGCTTACGATTGCTCAGGGGACGGTACTGTCTGTCGGATTTTTAACGACAGTCGCAGCTCCGCTGCTGCTTGCGGTACTTGGAATTATAATCTGGCTGAAAAGAAGAAAAGCATAGAGGGGCCAGAGGGATTTTTGCTGACCGGACGCCAGGCATAAAAAGTATATAAAAATTAAAAAGTGTAGGAGGAGATTTGTATGCAGAAAAAACAAATTATTCAGTTTTCGATTCTGCTTGTACTGATACTGGCTCTTGCCGGCGCATATGCCGCAATCCGTTCTTACAACAGCAGACAGGCGAAGAGAGAGGAACAGCAGAAAGCTGATGCACAGATTACGCTCACAGCTTTTCAGCCGGAAAGCGTAACGTCGCTCAGTTATGATTATGATGGTACACAGTATACGTTTTCTAAAGAAGCCGGAGAGTGGAAAGAAACCGGGGACGGAGAAATTACACTGGATCAGGAAAAATTTGAAGAGTTCATCAAAGACGCTGGCACACTTACAGCAGCACGGGAATTAGAGCCGGATGATGAGGAAGATTATGGATTTGATAAGCCGCTTCGAACAGTATCTGTTACGACAGAAAACGGGACTTCTTCACTGGTGTTTGGCATGAAAAATGAAATGCTTGGGCAGTATTATTTAAAGACGACTGAAAGCAGCAGAATTTATCTTGTGGAAGAGCAGACATATTCGCTGTTCAATAAAACAGCAGAGGATTTTGCAGCAGAAGAAGAGGAAGAATCTGAGACAGATACGGATGCAGAGCAGGAAGAGTAGCTATTTTTCAAACACGCTCCAGATTATATTTATATATCTGAATGAAAAATCAGTAACGGCTTTGCTGTTTCATTTCACGGCCCGCCGCACCGCGCTTTCGTCAACGTCCTCGGCCAATGCCGCCTCGGAATAGCTCTTGCCGAGAATGACGCAGGCATCTACACGGCGGCCCTGGGCCAGGGGCAGGCTGTTCAGCGCGTTCCACAGACGGCAGAACCGCTCCTTGAGCTCCAGAACCTTAAGAGAACGGCAGGAAAATATGCAGATATGGAGAAAGCAAAATAAAATCATTCTGTAATGGAACAAAACAGGATACCGCCCCGGTCAGGAACGCGATATCTGGACACGCAATATGGCTTGCATATCACAATTTGATACAATGTCCCCAAGCATGAGTTTGGGTGCAAATTTATGGCAAACACATCATTACTTAGGTACGGACTTCGGTAGAGGATAAGGTGAAGGTATCCGCGATACTGGAAAAGCTGGGGACGAATCTGTCAGCGGTTGTAAATATGCTCATCAAGCAGATCATTACCACGGAAGGGATTCCGTTTGAGGTAAAAATGGGTCGCCTCGTATTTTCAGCGGAAGAAGCGGTAAACGTAGTGAGGACGACAATGGCATTTGAAGACATGGATTTGACGGAAGAGGATGTTCGGATGCTGTACGCTTATAAGAAGGGGGAGGTTTTGGGGGATGACCTGTGCTGGGAAATTCTGGGAGGTGCAAAGCAGCGTATGCCGGATGAGTTATACGGCTGCTCTAACTCCAGTGTTCTATAAAGTCATAGTTTTTTCCGGGCAGGATTAAGAGATTTTTGGTAAATCGCAAATATTTTATTTATTTTGTTGCAAGGCCTTGCAAGAAATATAGTGTTTAAGGCACTAAAAAATGGTGTAATTGTCAATGAAATGTGATATAACGTACAAATATTTATTTTTGGGTACTTGTATTTACAATATATGCTATAATAATTGCAGGTAGTTGTGAGCATACTAAAAAAAGAGGTTTTGATATGGAGAATTTGATGAATGTTGCATCATACATCTATAACCGTTATTTTGATACAAAGGGTGAAAAAATTGATGAATGAAGCTTCATAAAATGCTTTATTTTGCACAAAGAGAATCATTTATCCAAAAGGATGAGCCTCTTTTTGCAGAAATATTTTATGGCTGGAAGTATGGGCCTATCTTAAAGGAGATAAGAATCGCATATCGCGATGATACATTTTATTCTTATACTGATAAGGGATTTGTTTCTCGTATAAAAGATATTATGGATAAGGTGTTTGAAGAATATGCAAATAAAGATTCATGGAGTTTAAGCAGATTAACACATGGCGAAATTGCATGGAAAAATTCACGCAAAGGAGTTTCGGATGGAGCTAATAGTGATTTTCCTATAGATGTAGAAGATATAAGGAAGGATGCTGAACGTGTACGGAATAGGCGTGAAAGACTCATAAAGCTTGGATTAGTGTAGGTGGAAGCAGGTTATGAGAATTACTGATGAGCAAAATGAGATGCTTGATGAATTGATTTGTGAACGTCTTCGGGATAATCCTAATAGCAGTACATTAATACAAAATTTTGAAAACAAAAGGGGAACGTTGATAGTTGATTATTTAAAGCAGTATGGCTTGAAAGAAGATATTGAAGGCAGTACTGCTTTTTACATAGTAAGGAATAAAAATAATGATGTGTTAATGTTCTTCTCACTTAAATGTGGAGAACTCTTTGACCCTTTTGGTTCATTTTTGTACTAATGATAATACGAAGGCTGTATGGAAATCATATGAACTGGGTCATTCATTAGGAGAGGTTATTTTTGGGAAAAAAATAGTTCCGAAGTTTTTTGAAGTTCAAAATATAGTGGGTTGTGAATATGCATTTCTGTTTGCGGCAGATTTGTCCGAAGATAGAACATTAATAAACTACTATGATGTAATATTAAAGTTTGAAATTGATACTGAAGAGGGAACTAATAAGCCGCTTTATGATTTTACTTGTGCATTTATGTGTCAAAAATTATCTGTAATGAAAGAAAATCAAGAATCGTATTTTAATAATTTCAATATTGATGAAGATAATGATATTATTTAAATCATTGGTATAATTTTATTTATTTGCGAAGGAGCAGTTAGCAAAGTGGGGAAAGTGAAAAATGTGGCAGTTTCCCGTCTTATATCTGACGGCGGAGTTTTCTCATTGGAACCGGATTTACAAAATGAAAAGAACAGCAGGAAAGCCTGTCATGGCTCTCCTGCTGTTCTTTTTGTACAGTAGGGCGCTGGGTCCATCCCGTCTGCCTTCCGGCTGCGAAAGAATGGCAGAATCGTCCGTTAGATGATACCTGTCCGCTGCCCGTACTCAGTCCGGAAGGATTACATTGATTGCTGATGCATACGCGCTGGCACGGTTCCCTGTCGCAAGTTTAATCTTCTGATGCTTTTTTAAGCATTCTTTTAATCCTTTTGCTTCCCTGCCTTCTAAAAGTGCTGTAAGATGGTGATCCTTTAAATCATAAATGGCAGCAGCGTAAGTCTGTCCTTTACGTATCGCGGCATCATCAATACCGGCTTGCTTTCAAGGCGTTTGCAGTAAATGTAAAACGATAGCAGCCAAGAAATATTTGTATCAATCTGGACACGCAATATGATGTGGCCGGCAGATCAATAATTATCTACTGGCCTGCCCGATTGTCAGAAGAATCCCTGCAATTTTTCTCCTCATCCATTTTATGAAGCGCTGCCTCTAACTCCTGTTCATGCCTGCCCTTTGCGAGCCGGTAAATTACCGTATATCCCCACAAAAGAATCGGGACAAGTATGGTACACATAACGGAAGCCTTGAACATGATCATACTGTCTCCTGTGTCGAATATGGCGCAAAACAGCGTAATAAGGTACATCAGGACTAAAAGTACAATGCCCGTGACAGCAAGGATACGTTTGATTTGTTTCATAAGGAACTCCTTTCCCGTTTGCACCTGACAGTCTGAAGAAACAGAGCATCCGGCACTGTCTGTCTAACCCTGTGTAAACCGCGATAAAAACTGCCTGGTCCGTTCTTCCTTTGGATGCTCCATGACTTCGTAAGGATCTCCCTGTTCCAGAATGCATCCGTCGTCCATAAAAATGACATGGTTTGCCACATCTCTGGCAAAGGCCATTTCATGTGTTACGATAATCATAGTAGTCTGCTGGTCGGCAAGCTCGCGGATGACTCTGAGTACCTCTCCGGTCAGTTCGGGATCTAAAGCAGACGTCGGCTCATCGAAACAGAGAATATCAGGTGTCAGCGCTAACGCCCTGGCAATCGCAACTCTCTGGCACTGTCCGCCGGAGAGCTGGTGCGGATAATTATTCATGCGGTCAGACAGTCCCATCTGGCCGAGAAGCTGTCTGGCCTGTTCCTGGATTTCTTTTTGTATCTCTTTGCGGCGTACCTTATAGTCAGGCTGTTCTCTGGCGAGAAGGTCTTTGGCGAGCATAACATTTTCAAGTGCCGTATACTGCGGAAACAGGTTGAAAGACTGAAAAACGAGGCCGAAATGCAGACGTTTTTTTCGAAGGTCTTTCTCGTTCGCCGCATCCGGAGCGGCTGCATCAAACAGTGTCTCGCCATTGACACGGATAATGCCGCCGTCTGCACGCTCCAGAAAATTCAGGCATCGTAACAGCGTCGTCTTTCCGCTTCCGGAAGAACCGATAATCGAAACAGCCTGTCCCCGTTCCAGAGAAAAACTGATATCTTTTAGCACCTGTGTATGATCAAAGGTTTTACTTATGTGTTCAGCTTCCAAGATTGGCATATGATTTCTCCTTTCAATGCTAACGGAAATAATCTAACTTTTGTTCCAGCTTTCCAAGAGCAAGTGTAAGCAGCCCGTTAAAAATCAGATAATAAACAGCGGTAAAAAACAGCGGCCAGATGGCACCCGAAATACCCTGTGAACCTTTTAAAAACGCCTCTCCGGCCCAGATGAGCTCCTGCAGTGCAATAATTCTTGCCAGGGAAGTATCTTTTACCAGCGTAATAATTTCGTTAGACATCGGAGGGACAATCCGCTTAATCATCTGAAGCAGCGTAATTTTAAAGAAAATCTGGCTTTTTGTCATTCCAAGCACAAGTCCGGCTTCCGTCTGCCCTACAGGGATTCCCTGTATGCCGCCGCGGTATATTTCGGAAAAATAGCAGGCGTAATTAAGGACAAACGAAAAACTTGCGGCAAGGAAACGGCCGGATTCTCCGCCGCCCCAGATCGGCCGTCCAAGTACCAGGCTTGGAAAATAAAAGATAATCAAAAGCTGAATCATCAGCGGGGTTCCACGGATAATCCATACGAAAAAACGGGTAAAATAGGAAAGCGGGCGGAATCTGGACATGGAGCCAAAGGATATGACCAGTCCGAGCGGAAACGCGCCTGCCAGTGTGATAATAAACAGTTTTAAAGTCTGAAAAAAACCTGTATTCAGTGATTTTAAAACAATTGGAAGCTGTTCGAAAAAAAGTTCCATTTATGTATCCTGCCTTCTGTAAATGATGTTATGATTATGCCGGTATGGAAAAAGGGTATCTCAAGCTGTATTTTGGAGATACCCAGGGTTTTGCAGTAAGCAGCAGAAGGCCTGCTTCCGCTGCCGGATAGCGTGCAGCAAAAGCAGTTTTCCGCTGCTGGATGATCACTGCTGCCAGATAGCGTGCAGCAAAAGCAGTTTTCCGCTGCCGGATAGTACGCAGCAAAAGCAGTTTTCCGCTGCCGGATGATTACTGCTGTACAACAGCAGCCTGTACGCCATATTTTTCAGCGCATGCTGTCATGCTTCCGTCTGCATAGCTTGCAGCGAAGAAATCATTTAATGCTGCTGCCAGATCCGAGCCCTTCCGGAAGCCGACGCCGTATTCTTCATTGTTCAGTCCGACTGTATAAGTCAGGTTTTCGTATCCAGTGCCTTCACCAACCATGGCAGCAGCCATCAGGGAATCAATAATTGCAGCGTCCGAAGTTCCGGCAGCTACTTCCATTAATGCACCAGACTGCTGTTTGACAGGCGTATAAGATAAGTTATGCTCTTTAGCCTGTGCTTCGCCGGCACTTCCTGCTTCTACTGCAAAATTCAGTTCCGAAAGGCTTTCCACATCCTGATATAAATCAGCTTTATCAGCAGGGATGATTACAACCTGTGCATTGTTGCAGTACGGCTTAGAACATTCCATGGAGCTGGTTACTTCATCGGTCAGTGTCATGCCGTTCCATACACAGTCAATGGTTTTGCCGTCCAGTTCCAGTATTTTGTTGTCCCAGTCGATTTCAATAAATTCAGCAGTTACGCCAAGGCTTTCCGCAAAAGCTGCTGCCATATCAGCATCAAAACCAATCCAGTTACCGTCAGCGTCTTTATAATCCATTGGTTCAAAGTCGGTAATTCCGATTACGAGACTGCCTTTGTCTTTTACATAGGCAGTGTCACTATCTTCTGGAGAACCGGATTCGCTGCCGGAATCAGATTCATTACCGGCATCTTCTTTATCTGCGGCGCTGTCGGAAGCATCGTCTGAGGCAGTGTCTGTCTGATCTGATGAAGAGTCCTGGCTGCTGTCAGAATTATCAGAACTGCCGCAGGCAGCCAGTGAAAAGGACAGCATCATTGTGAGTGACAGTGCGATAAGTTTTTTCATAATGAAAATCTCCTCTTTTTTAATTAATGTATAAGTATGTTATTTTGGCGGCTGTGCGATCTTTGGGCAAAGCCACTTTAATATAATAGCAGTTTAGTAAGATGAAGTCAATAGAAGGCTTGGAAAATAAAAGATTTAGAGAATAAAAGGCTTAGAAAATAAAATGTTTAGTTAAAAAATGAAAGATATAGAAAATAAAAGACTCAGAACATAAAATGTTTAGAAGATAAAAGACTTAGAAATTAGAAGGCTTAGAAATTAAAATCGCTGATTCCTAAAAGCACAGACTGCACAAAATGCGAAAAGCTGCCATACGGCAGCTTTTCAATTGGGGGAGGATAAAGTATTTATTGTATCTTTTGCATGCAATCCGAAGTCTGCTTTGGGGGAAAGTCATCTTCGGATTACTTATAGTATAGACGCTTTCACGATAGATATTCATCAGATTTAAATTTTTTTATAATTTCTTGTGGTATATGCTCCCGGCGGCTTTGGTCAGTCTGTGGCCGGATATTGCAAATATAACAGTCTGCTTACCGATTGCAGACAGCATCAGAATTTTAGAACTTTTAGATTTCTGACTGGAAATTTCGAATAGTGCCGGCCAAAAGTGCTAATAGACAATAATATGGTATAAAATATTGACTAGAGCAGCTCAGGCGAAATTTGCCTTACATCGTTATCCCGGCGAAGCGGGATAACTTTTGCGGAGAAAGCAGCCCTTGCTATAAAGCCGATTGGGAAAGCGGAGTGATACCTTTCTGAAAAAATTGGCGGTATGACCAAAAGACAAGCATGATGGAAGTGTGCATAACAGGATATGGAATCATGGATAACTCTATTCATAGTACATGGAAAAGCTAAAGTGCAGCTTTCTTAAAAGGGTACCAGAAGATATACGTGTGCTGACAGTATGTGAACGTGAGGGAGACTTTTACGAATTATTTTCAGAAGCGGCACACCTGGGAGCGGATTTTCTAGTCCGGATTGTACAGAATCGTATGATAAATGAAGGAAAATGGAACGTTTTCATTACATACTAAAGAGCGGCTGTAAAATGAGAATATGAAAGACTGCAGTTTTATCAAGTGCAAAGAAATCTATTTCATTTTGGGGAAGGATAATGATATAACACGACTTTACAACTTTTATAAATGATACCCTTGCTGTTGAATTAGCTGTTTTAAGGCATTCATGATACTGGTTGATTTTATGCTTGTTTCGATGTTTTTCACGAAAATGGCATAAAATACCTGTCGGCGGATCTGTTCGCTAAGTGCAAACCGGAACTCCTGCACACTTACTGAACGATATCCATAAAATAGTTCATCACTATATGGCAATAGTTTCATTGCGCAGTATGAAATATTGATCAGATTAACCAGCATTTCAATGCCTTTGCGGCTTCTGACCATATAGCTGCAAAGCGACCAGAATGTCTTTTGCTCATAATAGCTGACTTCGATGTTCCATCTGAAAGCGTAAAGGAACAGGGGGATAAACTGCATCCGGCCACTGCCTGTCTGATTCAGCGGGGATTTTTCCTGCCATGCGCAGAATATCTGGAGCTGTTCTGGAAAAATGGTACTGAAAAACAGGCGTCTGCTGCCGGATTCCTTTTCCGGGGATGTCACAAATGCCATTACTGTCCTTTTGCCGAAAATATTTGTAAGGACACGGCGTACAGCTGTGTAATAATCACCGATTTTTTCATCGGACAGATTGAAATCATCCCGGATGGAGAGTTTTTTCCCATGCAGTGCAGGCCGTCCCCTTTTTCCTGTCCGCTGCGGCGGCAGGTCATAAATAACGGAGTCGGATCTTGCGTTTCCTATAAGGTCAGGGTTTTCATACTCATCCACGATGGAAACAAGGTTCTTCTTAACATACCAGCTGTCGCAGAGAAGGATGACATTTTTCATGGTTTTGAATTCCGGCATGACCTGCCGCACCATGGATGCAGCCAGTTCCAGTTTGGATTCCTTTTTCTGCCACATGCGGTAACCAAGCGGGACGGAAAGGTAATGTACCCTGTTTTTATTCCATACCGGGACACAGAGCATCACACTTACAAAGCAGTGCCCGTTCATATAGTTAGAACCATTATGCGCGGCATGGTCAAAAAGTTTTGAAACATCTTCAAATTTTTTACCAGACTTTGCAGCCATTGTATCATCGATACACAGAAAAACAGGCTGGGAAGCCAGGTTTTGCGGTATTATTTTCAAAGCCATTGCAGCAGTCACATTCATAAACCTGAAGCAGTCAGCCTTTGCATAGGAACAGGCATAATAAAAGGCATTCAGTGATTTTTGGGTAATCCCTGACAGGAAATGCCTGTACAGGGAGCGGATGGAATCCGCCGACTCCATAGCCAGGATGGACAATACCAGCAGAAACAATGTTTCAATAGTGGGCATGGAAAAAGTTTTAAAATAAATATAAAAATAACGGTACAGTCTACCAATTAGATTATTTTTGTTATATAATAAGTCTGACGTACAAGGTCACTCTCTTTCGTATTTTATTGTGTGCAAACTTATTATACATTAGAAAGTGACTTGTGCGTTATTTTATTTTCAAAAGTTGTAAAGTGGTGTGATATAATAAAGCAATCGGCAAATCAGGATTTGCAGATGAATTTCTGGAGTTTTCCTTATTTTCCAAGGCTTTTAGAGCCTCATATAGTAAATT
Source organism: uncultured Eubacterium sp. (assembly GCA_910580075.1). Taxonomy (GTDB): domain Bacteria; phylum Bacillota; class Clostridia; order Lachnospirales; family Lachnospiraceae; genus Eubacterium_J. The sequence continues at coordinate 33,558 of CAJTVR010000044.1, forward strand.
GATATGTATTTTCCCTTGTTTTTGCCCTTATGGGCAACTTACAAGGGAAAGTTTCTCTGAATGTATCTAATCGTTGCTTGCCACCTTATCCAAAAGCCTTGCGGAAGTCCGCTTTGCCTCCCTTGTAGCATGGGCGTACACATTCATATCCAGTCACGCAAAGCAGGAAAATCTGTATGCGGTCTATGAAACGGCTGACCGCCGCTACTGGACGGAGCTTGCAAAATGCAATCAGCAGGAATTTCTAAAAAGCGGTACAGAGAGAAAATGTATAGAGGCGAGGGAATTTATCATTGCCCTGCCCGAATCATTCCCAAACCTCTATGAGCCGGACAAGCTGTTGCAGCTTTTTACATACAGTTTCAAAGAAAAGTATGGTATGGAGTGTGTATCAGCACTGCATCATAACAAACGAAAGACGAATTATCATATCCATCTTATTTTTCGGAACGGGAACTGTTACCCGAACCCATAGAGAAAACAGCGGCAAGGAATATGTTCTATGACGAACAGGGGAGACACGTCCGAACCAAGAAAGAGATACTTGACATAAACGGCGAAATTCGCAAAGGCTGTAAGATTGTGAAAAAAGGCGAAGTATATGAACGCAATATTTTTACAGCCAAGAACAAACTGTTTAAGCAGGAAAATTTTGTAGATGAGGTAAAGCATTTTTACACAGACCTTATCAATCTTCTTGTAAAAGATGACAAAGAGAAAATCCATGTATTTGACAGCGGCGGTTTATATTTTGCCACCAAGAAGATAGGAAAGAACAACCCCAAAGCGGAACAGATAAAGACGGATAACGAAATGCGTATGCGCTGGAATCGTGAAGTTGACAGAGCGATTGTAAGCGGCGTGGCGGAGACGGAGATACAACAGATAAAAAAGGAATATATCACTGACCGTATCAGGGAATCGCTCAATCTGTTTGGAAACAAACCAGAACGTATGGGAAGTATTATTATGACTGCTGTTGCGGCACTGGCATTAGTGGTTTCAAAGGTACTGCAAAAGGCAAGGGAATTGTCAGCAAGGCTCTTTGATACGGAAACGGTACAGCCGCCTTTATCACAGCAGGAAAAAGACATTGGCAGAGAACAGCCAAACAATGCGCTAACGTCGAATCGAGAAACGGAATCCAAAGCACAGACAGCAGAAAACAAAATGCCGCAGATACCGCCGAAACCTGTTATGTCCGCTGAAGCAACGGCATATCCCAAGCTGTCAAAGATTTGTCAGGAACTGAACAAACAGAACGGCATCATATTTGACGCAGAGAGGGAACGCAACGCTTTGGAGTTGGAACGTGATAGCCTGAAAGGACTTGCAAGACTTACCAAGAAAGGGGAGTTGCAGAGCAAAATAGACCGTAAAAATGAGGAAATAGACCTCTTGAAAATCGGCTTGTCGGGGATTGCAAAGCGGTATGGATTCAAAACGGTGCATGATTTCTATAAAGATTTTGCCACTGCCAAATCTGCCAATGCCGAATATCAGACTAAAGCCGATAAATGGGAAGAACTTTACGGAGAAAATGCACAAAAACAGGAAAAAGAAAGTGTACACAGACGGTTACAGAATTATCAAAGGGAAAATGCAGATTGGCAATCAGAATCAACCATTCAAAGAAAAGACAGAAGAACGAGATAACTGTTTCTAAGAATTACAGAGGGGGAAAATTATATTTTATACTTCCCCTCTGTTTTTCCGCTAAAAACATACTGCTTTTAGAATATTAAAGGTTCTTCAAATGTTTTAAAATATGTTCTTCAAAATTTTTCACAGCGCTTTTTACAAATTCCATTCTGTTTTGTTTATCAACAAGGCTTACTGCACAAGGATTCATATGCTTAAAATCCGGTACATCATCATAATATCCATCTTGAATTTTCCCGTTTGGATAACACCATGAAACCCACCAGCCTGCAGGAGTAACAGCATCTTCGTTCATGTATTGTGCAATCTGCCCAATCATCTGTTCCGTTATTTCATCTACCTCATAACCATTTTTTGTATCAAATAATGCAATTCCTGCGTAAAGATTATCCTGCACCTCAATACGAAACCACATTTGGATATTTTGGGGGCGTAACTTTGCCTTTTTTACGATATAATTTAATCCCGGACAAGTCGATGCATTTCCGTCATAAAATTTTTCATTGCATTTTTCTTCGTATGTAAAGTAATGAAATTCTTTTTCAGGCACTAACCCATACTTTGACGTGATTTTCTCCATCTCTTTTTTCAAATCGTCAAACACAAGATGCATGAGCGTTATCTTTGCCGATTTCATGGACTTTTCGATTGCTATTCCCGCACGAAAATAATCAGGTGACTCATATAATATTTCCAAATTTTTTTCCATCATTTTTCTGCCCCTTTCGTCTGCCACAACATGAATTGCATCAATATATTGCATAACTGTTGATTTTACCGGCTCGGCTAACTGCGTTGTCAGTTTATTAAGCCATCTGCATATATCTTCCGCCCATGAAATACACTGTATATGGACAATGGGCAGAATGCCCGTTCCTGATTTCTTTTTCCGGCTGTATTCGGAGGGGGCATTCCCAAACCTTGTCAGATAGACAAGCCGAGAATTTTTCGCATATTGATAATAGTCGTAGCATTGCCCTTCCTGTTCTCCGGCATAAATTTTGACTTCGATAGGGATAAAAAAGTGTGGATTTTGAATCACGATGTCAATGCGCCGTTCATTATCTATCACATATTCTGCTGCAACCTCTGTACGTGCAAGCAGTATATCGCTCATGGAGTATTCATTTAATACATCATGCATAAAAGATTTTAAAAACGATATTCCGCACCCATGCTGCCCTTCAGGATTTAATAAATCTGCTAAAAAACGGCACATAATAACTTCCTTTGCACTGATTCCCAATATATGAAACACATTGTAGTCAGATAGTGGCGCATAGGGCGGAAATTCCTTACAGTTTATATTGATTTGAGATAATAATTCTGCTTCATATCCCATGTTAAACACCTCCTCGATAATCTATTATGATATTACCAATCACCCCAAAGAACGGATTTCCCATCTGTCAATTTCCATCCCCTTAATATTTTGTCATATTCAATCCATTCCCCCGCCGCCGTTAATGTTGCAATATAGCGTTGAACGGAACACTGCGAAATCTCCAGTTCTTCGGATAACTGAACTGTTGTAATGCCGGGGCAACAGCGGATTTTGCTTAATATCACAATCGCATTTGCCAGTGTGGCACTGAAATTTACTGTTTTCTTATTGCTGCAGTAAGCCGATAAAAGAATATACTTTAAATCCTGACAGAGTTCCTCAAAACCGAAATATACTTTTATTCGTTTTTTTAGCTGTTTTGGAACGTCTGTATTTCCCACAACAATAATTGCTTCCAAAGCATTTGTACCTACTTCAAGATAATAATTCCACAGCATTTTAAAATCCTCATCTGCTACAGAAGCAGCATGAATTAAAATTGCATATGAGTTACAAGCTACCAAATCTGTAAAGCAGTCTGTTGATACCAAAACGCTTTTCTTATCAGGCAGCATTTTTCCTATGAAATTTTCCTCTATGGCAGTAAATCCATAGGTGAAAATATAGTATGTCCGAAGCATTCTTTCACCTCCACTATCCAAATTATACCACAACATCACGCCAACAGTATTGCGTAATGCCAAAAAATTATTTTCTAGGCATTTATTTTAAATTTTGAAAAATGATTGACTATTTTCAGAAATATGGTATTATACTATTAGTGGTGAGTCCTACCGCAAAGTGGACTGCTAAAAGCGTTAGCAACTCTAATGGAGTTACTACACAAATGGCTATGTGGAAACGCATAGCCATTTTTAACGAGGAGATATATGCAGACAGATTTTAAATTATACAAGGCGGATATGAAATATATCCGTAATCTACATAATATAGATGATAAAGTGCTTTCTGTTTCGCCACAGGCAGGAAAAGATAACAGGGTTTTCATCGGGATTGTTGTTATTTGTGGCGTTCACAAATATTGCATACCACTTTCATCGCCAAAGGAAAAACATAAGAACATGAAAAATTCTATGGACTTTTCCAAAATTGAAGTAAATGGAAAATTATTAGGCGTTCTAAATTTTAATCTGATGATACCTATTGAAGAAGAGCAATTACAGCTTGTTGATACCACCATTTTTAAGAGAGATAGGGAAAATATCAGATATTATAAGAAGTTATGTACTTTGGAACTGGAATGGTGTCAGACGAATAATGAGGTAATCTGCAATAAAGCCAATGTCCTGTATAAGAAATACCTATCCAATGAGCCATTTGCAGGCAGGAATCGCTGCCTGAATTTTCCCAAATTAGAGGCAGAATGTGAAAAATATAATTTAAAGATCAAGAATGGCACAAACTGAACCTCTCTTGATACACATTACCACAGTTCCAGTGAACCTAGGAAAAGTTTTAGAAACAACACATTTCTATTGATAGGGGAGGATGGAAAAGTTATTATGTTAGTAAATCAAAATAAAGATACTTATGACAGAAAAACAGATGAATATATTGTTGCGTACATTGACCTTTTGGGTGCAACAAATAAGATTAAATCAAAGGATAGCCAATTGGCAATGAACAAACTACATAATCTTTATACACTTTCGGTAAAATTAACACGAGATGTTCAAATTGAGGAAAATCAGGACATACAATTCAAAATTTTTTCGGATAATATTATAATAGCTAAAAAATTGTCAAATCAGATACCCCAACGAACTCAAGAGATTCGAAGCCTTCTAATGTGTGCTGGACACTTCCAAGAACTTTCTGCCAGCGATAGTGTGGGGTGGCTTTTACGTGGAGGCATTTCTATAGGACAATTATTTATAGATGATGTAATGGTTTGGGGTGAGGCACTTTTGAAATCATATTATTTAGAAGATAAAATTGCAAATTATCCAAGAATAATTATTGATAAAGATATTGTGAACGAAAGTATTCAAAACAAAGTACTATGTGAATACTTAAGAAAAGATTTTGATAATTTGTATTTTTTAAACTTTCTGAATGATTGTCATTTTTGTGGTAAAATGTTAATGAACGGATTTCAAATCATGCAAGAAGAAGCTGGTATAAAAATAGATGAGAAATTGTATCAGAAATTTAGTTGGCATATGAATTTTGTAAATGCTGAATTAGATAGAAAAAATGAAAAGAAAGATAGAAAGTATCGCCTATCAATGCTTTGATACAATTATAGCAAATAGCTTATCAAACATATATTAGCATGAATGAATAAGATACAATTTTAAAAGGAAAATCTTAAAGGAAAAAGTGGGAAACTCTTTAAGATTTTCCTTTATTAATTTACAAAAATTCCAATGAATCTTCTGCATCCACCCACATCTGCATATTTCCCTCAAGATACAATCTTGTGTATTCAAGCGGTTCGTCTATTGCCAAAGCATTTAAGGCACATTCGGAGCAGGGAGTGGTTTTCAATCCTTTTTCTGCTTTATTGCAGTCTATCCGCAAAAAGTAACCTACATAAGTGTATATGTCAATGCTGTTATGGTGGATATTGTATGTTGCATAAATCATATTCATTTTATCT
>CAJTVR010000045.1 GCA_910580075.1 uncultured Eubacterium sp.
TTCAAATATAATTTCAAGCGTTCGAAGATGTTCCTTTGAGAATTTAGAAGGCCTTGCAAAATCATAATTCTTGACTGGCTTCTCTTCTACATCTTTCATTTCATCTACATCAACCTCACCGCTGCTTAAGGCTTTCAATAGATTATCTATCTCACTTTGAGACAGAACATCAGCCATGAATCTCACCACCTGTCGTTTATTTTTATCTTACACCTGCTAACATGCGTTACAGTTTACTGGTAATTTACAGCTGAGAAATTAACAGCCACCATGAAATCTGAGTCAAACAGTTCCCGCATCTGTTCTAACATTTCGTCACGTGCTTCTTTTTGTCCATCATCGGATTTAATATCCTCTAATGTATAGCGCAGGAATGTATTGCCTACAATCTCTTTTAACAAATCAATCCTGTCTGCGATTAACGGCTGTTTATCCACATAATCGCTGTCTTCCTTATTTAAAGTAACAGAAACGGTTGCCACAACATAATGCTGCTTGTTGTCGCCGCTGTCTCTGAGTGTAAATGTCTGCTCATTTTCCCCGGTAAGATTTACAACATCGGTCTGTTCGATCGGGATTGTGCTTACATTATAAGTCTTGCCGCTTTTAAGCTCCAGCTCTACTGCGCTGCATACAGTTGCAACCAGCTCATTCGTCTTCTTTGCAGCAGGCACAAGTGTAATCATGATGACTGCAGAAAGCACAACATTCACAAATACAAGCGCCATAATCAGCACAGTCATTAAATTCTTCTTCATCTGTCCACCCATCCTTTATTTAGAATTATCCGAACTATCGGAATTATACGAATTAAATACTTTAATCTCTACCCTCCGGTTTAAAGCGCGTCCTTCCGGCGTTCCGTTATCTGCCACCGGCATATAATCCCCGCGCCCGGAAGACTTGATACTGGCGGGATTTAAATTCGTTGTTTCCCGCAGATGATCTGCTACTGACAGCGCACGGTACATAGACAGCACATTGTTATTTGGAAACCGTGCGTTATGTACGGGTACATTATCCGTATGTCCTTCAATTTCAATCGTACTCTGATTGAATTTCTGAAGAATTTTTCCGATTTTATCTATAAGAGGAATCGCATCATCCGCTAAGTCAGCGGAACCTGACACAAATAAAATAGCGCCGTTTAATGTAATGGATACATACTGGCCGTTAAAATCTACAAGCACCTTATCCTGTATGCCATATTTTGCTACCAGCCTTTCTACTTTATCAGCCATCCGCTCTGACTCTTCCAGCTGTGCTTCATCCAGAATATCTTTTGCAGCCTGCTCTGTAAACTCTGTATTCTCGGCACCGGCTACTTTATTTTCATCTTCGTCCCGGGCTGCATCCAGTCCCTCCAGCTGGCCCATCGATTCCGAAAATCCATTTTCCGGTTTGGAATTCTGTCCATCGTTATCTGCCAGTGTCTTTAAAATATTATTTTCCTCTGCATCCGATTTGCCGTCTCCGGAACTGGTTGCCTTAGGATTGAAGTATACATCGTATTTCTGCATCTGGTTAATACCTGCAGAAATCATCTTTCCTTCGCCGACAGAAGAGCCTCCGCCCTTCAAAATACTATACTGGCTCTGAAGAGATGCCACAAGGGCTTCAAATTTTGCTTCATCTACCGAAGACATTGAGAACAAAAGCACGAAAAAGCACAGAAGCAGATTCATCAGGTCACTGAAAGTCGCCATCCACGCAGGAGAGCCCTTCGGAGCTTCTTCTTTTTTCTGTCTAGCCATTTTTACTCACCACCTCCGCCAGCCTGGCCGCTTAATCCTTCACGGACAGACGGTGCTAAGAAGGATTTCAGCTTTTCTTCAATGACACGCGGATTTTCGCCCGCCTGTATGGAAAGCAGTCCCTCGACTGTAATTTCTTTTACCATCATTTCCAGGTCATTGTTTACCTTCAGCTTCGAAGCCGTCGGATCACAAAGCCAGTTTGCAATAATAGATCCGTACAGTGTCGTTAAAAGGGCAACCGCCATATTCGGTCCGATCGTAGAAGAATCCGTTAAGTTTTTTAACATCTTAACAAGACCAATCAGCGTACCGATCATACCCCAGGCAGGACCTAACGCGCCCCATTTTTCATAAAAGCTGATAACCGTCTTATGCCTTGTTTCGATACAGGTTAAATCTGTTTCCAGAATTCCGCGTACCAGTTCCGGATCTGTACCGTCTACAACCAGCATAATGCCTTTTTTTAAGAATTCATCTTCGATTCCGTTCGCAGCTTCTTCCAGTGCCAGCAGGCCTTCTTTACGGGCAATATTCGACAGATTAATAATATTGCGAATTGCCTCTGCCGCATCCGCCGCTGGATTTTTTAACGTCAGGGAAAATGCTTTGAAGGAATTGATTGTATCAGGAAGCTTATTACATGCCAGCACGCCGCAAAGGGAACCGCCAATCGTAATAATGACCGAAGGAACATCAATGAAGGAATCCCCAATGACTCCGAAATTGAAGCTCATGGTGGCTGATTCGAAAGAGATACCGAATACCATCATGGCTACACCAATAATCAAGCCTAATAATGTTGCTATGTCCACTTTTTTCACCTACCAATAATTTTTTTCTCTTGTATAATATTCCTTATGTATCTGCAGCTAGGCTTGTTCTGGCTGCTGGTGGAATATTAGACAATCGCTTAATATTTTTCTCTTATATAATATTACTAGATTTTGTATCTCTTGTCTACTTTCTTTTACAATAATTTTTTTACCGGACAAAAAGGATATTACGGTATCCGGGGTTTCTTCTACAAATTCTATCTGGTCTGAATTAATTAGTAATTTTGTTTCGTTCAGTCTGGTTACTTCGATCATAATTTTCTCATTTTCTCCCATTTGAAACGGCTGCCGCTGCCTGATATCTGAAATACTGGTAATCCGGACTTAATATCAGTCCTAAAGCTCTGCTCTGGCTTTTATAACATATGACTGCTGTTAACAGTTACAGGGGGGCAGTAAACTCTGCCCTCCCTGAACATGACTGTGCCGTGGGGGTTTACTAGTCTGATGCCATGCTGCCTGATACGGCACGCTGCTGATGTCTCTTCCAGTTATGCCAGCCCCCGCGGGTTACTGCTTATTATCTCTTCAGATTTACTAACTCTTCCAGAATACTGTCAGATGTAGAAATAACTCTGGAATTTGCCTGATAACCGCGCTGTGTAGTTATCATCTGTGTAAACTCATTTGCTAAGTCTACGTTAGACATTTCGAGTGTACCGCTGTCTATCGTAGATCCGTCAGAATCCATTTCCACTCCGATACCGTCGAACTCACCAGAGTTCATTGTCGTACGGTAGCAGTTGTCACCGATGCTCTCTAAACCGGATGCATTACCAAATCTGGCTACGGCAATCTGTCCTAACAGCGTTGTATTGCCGTTGCTGTAGCTGCCGTAAATCATACCGCTCTGGTTAACAGAAAGACCGATTAATGTACCGACTTTCTTTCCTTCGCCTCCGTCGCCGTCTCCTGCAGACATTGCTGCTGTAGAAGATCCCCCGTTAGAAAGATTCTTCAGTGTGGAAAAATCAATCTGAATATCGGAGAACGGATTTGCAACGCCGCCTTCCATTTTAAAATTTGACATACGAAGCGTCTGGGTTGTACTGCCCTGCTGTCCGATATAGGTCAGGCTGCCATCCGAAGTCGAAAACTGTGCTTTAAAGCCGTCCGTTGCCGGAGTTACGATTTCATAATGTCCGTCTCCCGGATAATAACGGAATTCAGCATCCAGCGGCAGGTCTGTCGTAAAAATATCTTTGTCGTTAATATCTTTTGCCTTTACAGAAACGTAGCCATATCCTAAGTAATCCAGTAATGTAGACTCTTTTGTATGGACACCATCAGCAAGAGCTGTATTATCCGCACCTGCTAAAGTTGCAAGAGGACTGTTCTGAGGCTCTACTGTTACTGCAAATCCTGGTTCGCTGCTTCCTGGATTTGTGATTGTAACTGTCACTTTAGAATTTGCAACATTGATGTTTTCACCTACAAACTTATCTGCCAGCTGCTGCATCTGTGTGGTGTTCAGTTCATACGATGTTCCTTTATTCGGATCCGCCGGGTCAACTGCCGTCCCATTCTGAAAATCGCCTGCATCCAGCCATTCCTTCAGAGAATCAAGCATGGTTTCTTTCTTTACGATTTCCATATTACCGTTAGTACCTGGCTGGAAAGTTTCTTTAAGCCAGTTTGCATCCAAAACCGTAGAAGGATCTTCTACTTCCCTTCCGGAAGCATCGATAAGAGTCATCGTATATTTTCTGTCGCCTTCAGCCCCTTCCGGATTTGTCACAGTATATTTTACAGAATAGCCATCCGGCATAGCATATTTTGCTGTATCATCCGAATAAGAAAGATACTGGTTTACCACAGATGCCGGGAATGTATAAGTCAGGGTTCCGTCTGTCGCCTGCCCTCCGTCAGGTATAACCGGCGTCATTGCAAGTCTTTTTAAAGCCCCTGCCATTCCGCTTGCCATAATATAATTATCTGTAATGTATACATTGCTGCCCTGCGCATTATCGGTTCCAAACAGATCGCTCAGTCTTGTATCAGATCCTGAAATAATTGATTTTCCATTTTCGTCCAGGATATCTGTCAGGTTTATCGTATATTCGCCGTCTTTTCCTGTCTTTTGTGCTGCAAATCTTGCGGTATAGGCATATCCCAGGTTGTCATAAAATTTTAAGTTCATCGCATATCCGGTATCGGAATTTACATTTGAACTGTTGTCATCTAAAATACCCGTACATCTGCCTTTTGTCGTATATTCCGGCTGAGAGGACTGATTCTGTGCAGACATAATTTTTAACGGGGATACGGTATCTTTACGGATGTTGCCGTTTGCATCTACCTGCCAGCCCATAACCATATACCCGGTGGATTCCATACAGAGGTTTCCGGCACCGTCTACATAAAAAGCGCCTGCCCTCGTAAATACATTTTCTGTTCCTGTGTTTACAATATAAAAACTTGTAGAATTCTTATCGGAAAGTTTTAAGTCAAATGCTTTTCCGGTAGATTCTGATGCTCCGCCTGTATCAATATCAATTGCAGTGGAAGCAAATGTTGTACCAAGACCGATCTGTTTTGCATTTACACCGCCCTTGCCTGTCTGTGCGTTTGCACCGGATGCAAAGGATGTAGTCTGATACATCATCGTAGCAAATGTCGTACGGGATGATTTAAATCCGACTGTATTTACGTTTGCAATATTGTTACCAATTACGTCCATTTTCGTCTGATGAGTCTTAAGACCTGCTACAGACGAATATAATGCTCTCATCATAATGAATTGACCTCCTGATTTTTGTCTGGCGCAGCTGCCCGCAGTGTCCGGGCTTTTATAAACGCCGCGCCTTATTGTATGAGGCGCTGTCCGGCTTCTTCTGTCAGTCCAAAGCCGCAGCTTCCCTGTTCGGTCCAGCCTACATAATCACAGCACCGTCAATATTTGTAAAGATATTTTCGTTTGCTTCACTTTTTTCTAACGCAGTTACGACCGTTTTATTCGGCACGTTTACGATAAAAGCCAGTGAATCGACTATCACAAGGGAATCGTTGATTCCTTTTTCCCCTGCCTTTCTGACACCGGATTCCAGACGCTCGTTCTGCTCCCTGGAAAGACTGATGTTGCGGTTTTCCAATCGCATGGCTGCATGTTTGGAAAATTTCAAAGCGGGCTGCCTTGCCTGAATCTGTGTCTGATGAGTCTGTCTTAGCACTTCCTCAAAAGAAACTTTCGGGCCTGCATCCGCTGCAGCGTCATTTTTCTGCGTCAGATACTGATCCGTCATCTGCTGTATGGAAGTGAATTGTTTTTCGATTCCTTTCATATCTTCGACTCCATCCTTTTGCCTGATAGTTTAAGCCTCCCTGCAATGCCTATCCTGCAAAGATTACGGCTTGTTAATTTTCTGCACCTGCACTGTTTTGTGCTTTTAATTCATCTAAAATTTTCTGAAGAAGATCTGCCACTTCTTTTGAACCGTCTTCCGAGCTGTCTTCATCCGTAATTCCCAGTTTTTTATTCGCAGCCTCTATTGCTTCTTTTACAGCATTATACTGCTTAATCGTCTCTTCTGGCACTTTCTTACGCTGGGAATCGCTCAGATTTTCATAAAGTTCATCTGCCTTCTTCATCAAAACATTATATTCTTCAAGTTTCTCTTTGTCTGCTTCTTCTATCTGCCCGACAGATGGAAGCTCTTTAACCGTTCCGGTAAACTGTGTTGCTTTTAACGCAGCAATCTTTTCCTCAAGCGCACGGAGTTTCTCCAGGTATTCTTTCTGGACAAATTTCTTCTGCGTATCTGTCATCTTTTCATATTCTTCACGGGCTGATTTTACAAGTCCTTCATCCTGAAGTGTCAGGTTGCTTTCAGGCGGAAGCAGACTTACCATTTCATGGAACTCATTTGCAATTACTGAGCCCTGGAAATATTCTTCATCTGCTACTGTATCTAATTTATCAATATCATACAGCTTGTCATTTACACTCAGCTTGGTTTTTCCATCCTGCTGTGTAATGTAATCTACCTTTCCCTTGACATATCCATTATCACCGTCATTGATCAGCACGTATTTTCCGACCAGACTGTTTGCAGACTGCTTATTAAATGCCTGCTGCATGTTGTTTAATGATTCTACCATGGAAAATGTCGCCATCTGAGCCACCCATTCTGTATTGCTGGTAGGCTCTAACGGATCCTGGTACTGCATCTGTGCCACTAACAGCTGTAAAAACTGGTCCTGGCCCATTTCACTGCCGACGTTCTTTTTCTTGCCGCTGGATGCAGCAGTATCTGATGTGCCGTCTACAAATTTACCATCTTTAATTTCCTGCATTGGTCCCATATCTGTTCTCCTTTCTTTTTATAATAGCATTTTACTGGCGTTTCTGTAACGATATACCATTTTCTTAGCAGTTTCTTTGCTTTTGGTTATGCTTTGAAATCCACGTTGTTTCCATTATCACGCATAATCTGAGCTGCAAGTCTTTCCTCTTCAGACATCAGTCCGGAAAGTCCGTCTATGCCGGAAATACCATTTAAATCATTCAGGTTAATATTTCTTCTGGAACGTCTTGTATTCTGCTCCTCCTGCTGTCTGGCCTGTTCCTGCTGGCTTTGGGCATCCTTTTCCAGATTGCTTTCAAACTCATGCGTACCTGCCGAAACTTCTACTGCATCGACTTTGATTCCCTGCTGGTTCAGGTTTTCTTTTAAAATGGCTGCCTGCTGGACTAGCGCTTCTTTTATGTTTTCATTCTGCGCTGTCAGCTGTGCTGTTACGGTCCCCTGTTTTTCTGAAACATGCAGATATACTTTGCCAAGATTTTCCGGATTCAGCTGCATTTCAATCGACTTTGTATCCTGTGAAAGATTTATTTTTGTATATTCCACAATCTGATCGATCACTTCCTGCATTGGAATCTGTGGAAGCGGTGCCTGGGCTGCTGTATTCTGCGGAGCCTGCGGTGCATGGACAGCTGTCTCCTGCGGCTGTACATTTGCACTAAATTCCATATGAGAAGTTTCTGTTACAGTCTGTTTCTGCATAAGCGTCTGATCCTGACTGTTTTCAGCTGTTTCTCCCTGACCGGTCTGAGACTGGTCCTGGCCTGTCTTTTCCTGCTGCACCTGTTTTACCTGCTGCGGCTGCACTTCCTCCTGAACCCGATCCTGTCCTGGCTGTGCTTCTTCTGTTTGTGCAGTATTTTGTACCTGCACAGATGCTGTCTCCTTAGGTACTTCTGTCTTCGCTGATTCTGCAGTATTTTCTGCTGTTTCAGGCTGCACCTGCACCTGCTGCGGCTGCACCGTCTCCTGCGGCTGTGTTTCTGCGGTCAGAGTCTGTACAAAATCTGCTGTCTCCTGGGGCTGTACGTCCGCCGCTGTGGTTTCGCTTAGTTTTGTTACCAGCTCATCCATGGAAATTCCAAGTTCTTTCAGCAGATCCTGTGTAACTGCATTCACATCTGCAAGCACCTGCTGGAAATTTTCATGAAACAGCATCATTCCCGGATTTTCACTGCCTGTCAGCTGTGCTGCAAGCGCTGTCAGCTGCTGTGGATTCAGCAGGTCTGCCTGGGTCAGTCCGAGCAGTTCCATAGCTGCTTCTATCTGTTCGTCATCAACGCCCAGATTTTCTTTTAAAATCTCCTTGATTTCTTCTACAGCTTCATCCACTGTTTCTGCCACAGTGTCTGTGTCTGCACTTTGTGTCCCGTCTGCGCTGCTTACCTTATCCGCCTGAGCCGCTGCTTTGCCCTGGCACTGTTCATACTGCTGCTGCACGCTGCTGTCTGTGCCCTGCGTTTTCACATCCGCCTTCGGCATTACATTCTGCTGCTTTGACGTCTGCATCATACTCGAAGAATTCTGACGCATATAATTCGTAAACGTGCCCTGCAGCCCCTGCGTTTTCTGTGTTTTTGCACCAGATGTCTCTGCAGTCTGAACTGCATCTGAACCAGAAACCGGCATAAGTTGTATTGCTGGCATTTTCTGCCTCCTTTCCTTCTCTGTAAAAATAACAAAGAATCAGATATTTATATAAACTGTTCCGAAACGTCCTGCGCTGCGAAACAGCATATACCTTATTTAATTTTTGCTAGGCTCTAACATTTCTGTCAGTTTCGCTGCATTTTCCTGATTCATGGCTGCTAATATATTCGCCCTGTTTTCCGCAGACATTTTCTCCAGAATTCTTCTTACCAGAGACATATTATCCGTCATGGAATCAAAAATAGCTGCAGCCTCTTTTGGTTTCATCGAAGAATAGGTGTTTACATAAGTATCCACGCTGCTGTCATACTGCAGCTGTTCTATAACTTCTTTATAAAGCACCTCCGCATTATCCGGTTCAATTGACTCATAAAATTTTTGATACTCCGCAATATCCAGCGCCTGGTCGCCAAATACGACCTCCTCGTAAAACTCCTGTTTCAGCGTCTCAAATTCTGCTTCATTATCCCGGTATCTGCGCAGTTTTCTTACCTGAGCCTGTAAATCTTCAATCTTTGCTTCCTGGTCTTTGTTAGACTGTAAAGCTGTATCAAGTTCCCCTTCGAGTTCCTGAATACGGGCAATGGCTTCATCTAAAGTCTTATACGGATAATCTTCCTCCGCTTCTTCTTTTGCCTTTGCTTCTGGCAGAATCTTATTTACATACGGTACATCTTTTAAAATTGGATAAAGTACCGTAGAGCCGAATCCGCCTACATCCAGGCGTACAAGCAGTGCCAGAATTCCCAGCCAGATTGCTATAATTACAATCGTTGCAAAAAACACGACCAGCCTGCCGCCAGCTGTTTCCTGCTCTTCGGCCATCTCGCTTTCCTGCCTTGCCGCTTTTTTCTCTTCCTTTTTGCGTTTCTTTTCTTCTTTTTTCCTGGCTTTTTCTTCTTTTTTGGAATCCTGCTGTGCTTCCATTGCATTATCTGGCATCCCGGACATCCTCCTTATGTACTTTCCCCATGATATTTATAACTGACAAGCTCATTTACTGCCTGATTCTCTTCATAGGCCACTTCCTGCTTAAACTCTTCAAAAGCCCGTTCCCGCAGTTTTTCAAAAGTTTTCCGCTCTATCATCATTTCATTCAGCTTTAACCTTGCTGCCTCTGCCTGCTTTTCTGCTGCATGGACAACCATCATCTGTGCACGGATTCTGGACTTCATAATGTCAATAGACTGCTTATTTTCCCTGATGTCACGGATACTGATTACTCCGTTTACCAGGTCAACAGCTTTTTTTTCATACACGGAACGCTGTGTAATAAGCATCTGCAGAGCAGCTTCTTCTTTGCGAAGCTTTGCATTCGCCTGGCTGTATGCTATTTTGGCCTGGCTTTCCAGTTTCAGCTTGATATCCAGAATGCTTTGCAGCTTAAATATAAACTTTGCCATTGAATCACCTTTTAAAGACTAATCTTTAAACATTTCTTCCAGGCGCTGTATGATTTCCTCAAAAGAAAACTTTTCCATTGTGCCCTGCATCAGAAACTGATTGACAGCGTTGATTTTCTGAATTGCATAATCAATCGCTACGTTAGACCCGCTTTTATATGCTCCGATATTAATTAAGTCTTCCGCTTCGTCATAAGTGCCCAGTACATTTCGCAGCTTTCCGGCTGCCTTTTTATGTTCATCACCGGCAATGGCGCTCATACACCTTGATATGCTTGCAAGCACATCAATCGCCGGATAGTGGTTTTTCTGCCCCAGTCTCCTTGATAATACTATATGCCCGTCAAGAATGCTTCGTGCCGTATCCGTAATCGGTTCGTTAAAATCATCGCCGTCTACCAGTACAGTATATAGTCCGGTAATCGAACCTTTATCTGAATTTCCAGCTCTTTCTAACAGCTTTGGCATTTCTGAATAGATGCTCGGCGGGTATCCCCTTGTAACCGGAGGCTCGCCGGAAGCTAAGCCGATTTCCCGCTGTGCCATACAAAAACGTGTCAGGGAATCCATCATCAAAAGAACATCTTTGCCCTGGTCTCTAAAATATTCTGCAATGGCTGTTGCTGTTTTGGCGGCTTTATTTCGAATCAGGGCCGGCTTATCGGAAGTAGCTACAATCACGACAGAACGCTTCATGCCTTCCTCGCCCATGTCATTTTCCACGAATTCACGAACCTCACGCCCGCGCTCGCCAATAAGCGCAATGACATTGACATCTGCTCTTGTATTGCGGGCAAACA
Organism: uncultured Eubacterium sp.; assembly: GCA_910580075.1. Taxonomy (GTDB): domain Bacteria; phylum Bacillota; class Clostridia; order Lachnospirales; family Lachnospiraceae; genus Eubacterium_J. Next base: position 10,748 of record CAJTVR010000045.1, read on the forward strand.
TACCCATCAGCGTACTCTTTCCTACGCCGGAACCTGCAAAAATACCGATACGCTGTCCTTTGCCGACGGTAATCAGTCCGTCTACCGCTTTGACTCCCAGCGGCAGCACATCCCGGATAATAACACGGGACATCGGATCCGGCGGCATGGCATCTACCGGATATTCTGCATCCAGAGCCAGTTCATCCACATCTGTCGGTCTTCCAAGTCCGTCTAACGTATGACCCAGTATATTGTCGCCGGTCAGTATTGACAGCGGATGCCCGGTATTTTCCACGATACATCCTGCGCCGATACCTTCTACGCTTTCAAACGGCATTAAAAGAAGGCATTTGTCGCGAAATCCCACGACTTCAGCCATGACAAAAGTATTATTTTCCCGGTCTATGTAGATTCTGCAAAGATCATTCAGCTTTGCGTCCGGCCCTAATGACTCAATCGTCAGTCCAACTACTTTTGCCACTTTTCCATAACGGTTAAAATAAGTCCTGTCTATTAAAGGAAAGTATTTATTATCAAATTGGTATTGCCTGTTTTCCATTCCATTCACATTCCTGTTCTAATAACAGTCCAGGCAGGCTGACCTGTCATATGTTTTTATCTCATGCACGACAGCGCTTTTAAACTTTTTGTAAGATTTTCAAGCTGCACATCCAGCCCGCAGTCAAACAGCCCTTCATCTGTATCGATTCTGCACTGTCCCGGCTGCATAGACTCATCCATAATCACATCAAGCACTGCCTCGCCGCCGATTTTCTGAACAATTTCCAGTTTTCTGCTTTCAATTCCCTCATAATCATCCGCACTTACAAAAATACGGAACTGACGGCTGTTTTTAATATGCTGTACCGTCTGGCGGATTAAATGCAGCAGAATGCTGCGGCACCCCGCAAGGTCGCTGTGCAGTACACTGTCAAACACCTGAATAACAGTATCCATCAGCTCCGGCTCCATTGCATCAAGACGCGCTGCATATTCCTGCTCTAAAGCTTCCCTTTGCTGCTCCAGCTGTTTTTGTCCTTCAGCCTCTATCGCACGGGCACGTTCCATGCCCTGTGCAAAACCTTTCTCTTCTGCTTCTTTCTTTGCAGTTTCTTTTAAATTCTCCGCTTCCTGCACCGCTTTTTTCAAAATTTCTTCTGCATCGGCAGTCGCTTTGGCAAGAACCTGCTGTGCCTCTTCTTTGGCCTTTTCCACATAATCAATTTCCAGCTCATGAGGCACTTCCAGATTAACTCCGAAAAGCCCTTCACTAAAACCGGTATTTTGTGAAGCAGCCTGATCCCCGTCTTTTGCCGCATCTGGATTCTGTTTTCCATTTGCCTGTGCCTGCTGGTACAGCTGCGCTTTACGCTCAAATGTAAGAGCAGTCAGCTTTTGCTCCAGCAGTTCATTATGGTCAATTACACGGGTATATACTTCTCCCTGGTTCTGGTTCACACCTGCCTTATATAAATTAGACAACGATCTCGTCACCTCCGCCTCTCGAAATAACAATCTCAGCGGAATCTTCTAACTTACGGATAACAGCAACAATCTTCTGCTGTGCTTCTTCTACATCCTTCATTCTTACAGGGCCCATAAACTCCATGTCTTCCTCAATCATAGCAGCAAGACGCTTGGAGAGGTTCTTAAGAATCGCACCCTTAACTTCTTCATTCGAACCTTTCAGAGCAATTGCAAGATCGCTGTTTTCTACATCACGCAGCACTCGCTGAATCGCACGGTCGTCCAGCAGAAGAATGTCTTCGAATACGAACATTTTCTTGCGGATTTCGTCTGCCAGTTCCGGTTCTTCCACTTCGAGTGTTTCCATAATGTGCTTTTCTGTACTTCGGTCTACCGTATTTAAAATGCTGACAATGGCGTCGACACCGCCCACAATTGTGTAATCCTGATTTGCCAGTGAGGCCAGTTTACGCTCTAATACGCTTTCAACCTCTTTGATGACATCCGGTGATGTCCGGTCCATCATCGCGATACGTTTTGCCACATCAGCCTGCTTTTCTGCTTCCAGCGATCCGATAATCATAGATGCCTGGTTCGGAGACAGATAAGACAGGATCATGGCAATCGTCTGCGGATGTTCATCCTGAATAAAGTTCAGCACCTGGCTGGCATCTGTTTTACGCACAAATTCGAACGGACGCACCTGCAGGGATGCTGTCAGCTTGGTAATAACCTGCTGTGCACGTTCTTCTCCAAGAGCTTTGTCCAAAAGGTCTTTTGCGTATCCGATACCGCCTTCTGATATGTACTGCTGTGCCAGACACACCTGGTAAAATTCATTGATGATGTCATCCTTAAGCTGCGGGGCTATACTTCTGGTATTTGCAATTTCCAGAGTCAGCTCCTCTATTTCATCTTCTTTTAAATATCTAAAAATGCTTGCTGATTTTTCCGGCCCCAGAGCAATCAAAAGGACTGCCGCTTTTTGAAGGCCACTCATCTTATCCGCCATGTCTTTCCCTCGATTCGAACTATTCCCAGTCTTCATTCAGCCAGTTACGCAGCAGAGACGCAACCGCTTCTGGTTTTTCTTCTACGAATTTTTCGATCAAAACCCTTGCCTCGGATTTTTCCTTGAATCCGATATCTTCCAGATTTTCTTCTTCGTTTTCTTTTGTAGTCTGCAGTAAAGTTTCTACTGACAGTTCCGGCTCTATCTCCGGAGCTTTGTCTTTTCTTGTACTCATAAATACGACAAATCCAAGCAGTGCAAAGATTAAGACTGCAAGTATAATTTCCAGATAATCCGTCAGTGTCCTGCCGCCTTCAGAAGGAATAAATAACGGTTCCTGATATGCAATCACTGAGATACGTTCCGGTGAAATGCCGGTCGCCATCGCAAGAGACTCAATAATCTGCTGGTCTACCTGCTGCATCTGTGCAGGCTGGCTTTCAATCTGCGCCCGGTACTCTTCGAATGTAGTACCTTCTAATGTCCCGTCACTTCTTAAAGCATCTTCATCATATTTAATATATGAACGCAGCGACACGGATAATGATGCGTTTTCATACTGAATTGAGCCGATTCCTTCTTTTGTGTTTCTGATTATTTCATTTAATGCATACTCTCTGCTCGAATCTGAAATCGTCTGCTGTGTCTGATCTCCGTTATCAAGCATATATGTATTGCCATCTTCCCCGTTCGCATCTGTACCAGGTACCCCTGCATTTCCTGAAACTGTTTCTTCGTCATAAGTCGAATCTTTTTTATACGGTCCCTGTGCCCCGTCGCCAGGCACGGTATATTCTTTGCTTGTAACTGTTGTATCATTAAAATTCAGCGGCAGATTCACCCCTACTTCCGCGCTTTGATACTGTCCCGTGCCAAGCAGAATGTTTTTCACATCTCCTTTAACCTTGCTTTCTACTTTCTGCTGGTAAGAAAGCTGTGAGGCAGTTACTCCGGAAGCCGTTGCCAGCTCGCCCATACCGCCTGAATACAGCAGATTTAAATTGCTGTCCATAATGGAGATATTATCAGTCGTCTTATTTCCAAGCCCTGTAGCAATCATCCGCGCCAGTCCTACAGCCTGGTCTTCGCTCATTTCACCTTCGAGTTCCAGAAATACTTCTGCAAAGGATTCTTTCTCATTTGCAATTAAAGTACCGTCATCGTTAGGAATATCCAGATTTACAGTTGCTGTAACGACATTCGCAAGAGACTCAAGATCTGTCTCCATTTTATTTTCCTGATATTCTTTGTATAATTTGGCCTTATCGGCTTCTGTCGTGCTCATGCTGCCATTTAAAATCTGGCTGAGCTGTTCGTCGTTTGTCGTAATGGCATTCGACCCCAGCAGAATGTTTGCCTGGGAAGAATCCTTTTTCTTAATCGTAAATGTCATTCCGTCATCCGACACCTCATGATAGATGTCTGCATCATTCAGCAGCGTCTGTACTGTTGACGCCTCTTTTGCCGTCTCACAGATTTTTATAATAACCATTTCCGGACGCGTCAGCACAGCTGCAAGAATCGCTACCGCAAGTATAACAACCAGTGTAGAACTTGCGATAATCATCTGCTGCTTTTTGGTGAACTTTTTCCACCATTCTACAATTCTGTTTATTAATTCCCTGATTCTGTCTGGCATTTTAACTCACTCTCCGTATCTTCTCACTAAATCTGCATCTGCATGATTTCCCGATAAGCTTCTATAACTTTGTCTTTCACCGATACGGTGTACTGCAGAGCGATATTTGCTTTTGACTGTGCAATTAACAAATCATGTGTATTTTCTGACTTTCCTAATGCAAACTGAATCATCGCAGATTCTGCATCGTTATGTAAATCGTTCGTCTCTTCTACCATCCCAAGGGCAGACTGAAAAACAGTCTCAAAATCTTCTGTATTTTCCTGTGCAGCAGTTAAAAACTGCTTCTGCGCCGCTGCATAAGCCGCTTCCGCTTCTGCAGCTCCTGTTATACCTGATACATCCATTTCCTACGCTCCTATTTTACTTCCGTTATTTTCCAATCTGAAGTCCGGCCTGAGCCATAGACTTTCCCGCTTCAAATGCAGTGATATTTGCTTCATATGCCCGGCTTGCATCAATTAAATTAGTCATTTCTGTCACCAGATTTACATTTGGATAAGAAACATACCCGTTTTCATCAGCATCCGGATGCGCCGGGTCGTATTCCATAATAAATTCCGTTGTATCATCTTCTCCGACTTCTACTACTTTGACACCGTTTCCAATGTGGCTGCCCCGTTTTCTGCTCTCTGTTAAATAACGGTCAAACCTGTTTACGCCTTTTTCCTGAAAAGATACTACCTTGCGGCGGTATGGCGTTCCGGCATCTGTCCTTGTAGTATTGACATTGGCCAGATTTTCTGCAATGATATCTGCCCGAAACTGCTGGGCAGTCATACCGGTCGCACTGATATTAAATGATTGAAATAATGCCATATGCATTTCCTTCCTTTCTTAGCTTCTATGCTTCTGAGCCCGACTGGTTCCGCCATTGCGGACGAAACAAAGCGCCTGCTTTTTACGCATGTCTTTTATTATTTGCCCATGGCAGTTCTCATGCGTGCAAATTCCTGAGAAATACTGTCTGTCAGCGCCGAATAGCGAATCTGCTCAGAAGCCAGTTCTACATTCTCTATGTGCATGTCTACGTTATTGCCGTCCAGCCGATAGGAAAAAGATTCGGCCGCCATATCAATCTGCGATGCTGCTGTCAGACGGCTCAGATTGATATTGTGAATTCTGCTGTCCAGATTCCGGTTATACTTTGTATCCATCAGTTCTCTTTCCAAAAGAGACTGAAAATCCACATCATGGCGCTTATAATCCGGCGTTGTTGCATTTGCAATATTATTTGCGAGTGTACTTTCTCTCAGCCAGCTTGCATCAGCTGCTTTGTCCAGAACATTAATATAATCGAATGCGGATGTCTGAAACATACTTCTCCTCCTGTTCTTCGTTCTATTTCTGTGCAGTTTTACATTTTTCACTTGTAACCTATCTTATATATTAAAATATTCACACAATTTTGACAAGAGGAAATTTACATAATACGGTACTTTTTTATCGACTGTATACAACATTTGGCATAATTGTCATAAAAAACTTTCTGATTGCCGCATTAATTAAATTTCTCTATGATTTTTGTTCTTCATTGCCTCTAATTCTGAAAATACAACGTCATTTGTCACTTTAATATATGTACCTTTCATTCCGGAAGAACGGGATTCAATCACGCCTGCACTTTCAAATTTGCGCAGTGCATTGACAATCACAGACCTTGTAATTCCAACACGGTCTGCCACCTTGCTTGCAACTAAGATCCCTTCTGTCCCGTTTAATTCTTCAAAAATATGCATAATCGCTTCAAGTTCGGAAAAAGACAGTGTGCTGATAGCTGAACGGACAATCTGTACTTTCCTCGTTTCTTCTTCCGTTTCCTCATTTACCGAGCGCATCATTTCCAGTCCTACAACGGTAGTTCCGTATTCACATAAAATAATATCATCAATATCATAAGGCTCATCCATGCGGTATACGAACAGTGTCCCAAGCCGCTCACCCGCAATATCAATCGGCGTGATAATTGCAGAATATTTTTTAATATCCTGTACAAAGCCAAGTGTTTCTAAATTTACATTTTCCTTTGTAGACAGTATGCCAAGCAGCCGTTCGTTCAGCATGACATCAATAAGTTCCCCCACTTCGTCCACAATCAGTTCTGAAATCTCCGTAGTCCCGCTGCAGCGGCTGGTTCCAAGCACTTTTCCTTTTTTACTTATAACAAGAATATTTGACTTTAGAATATCAGTCATGACTTCACAGATATCGCTGAATACTACTTTCGACGAATTATTGTTATGGAGCAGTTTATTTATCTTTCTTGTTTTATCTAGCAGTTGAACACTCATTGGTGCCTACCTCCTCCTTTTCTGCGGCTTTTTCAGCATTCATGGTGTATTTTATGATAACACTTCTTTTCTGATAATTCAACTGATTTTGTGTAATTTCATGAATTGTTTGTTACCTTTTTATTACAAAAATGTTTAATGCTGGATACCACAGGATAAAAGACAGCAGATACATATATGCCGGACGCTGTATAAAGACTTTATCTGCAAACCGTCTGACTTTCTGCAGATGCCAGGTGATTTGTATATATAATATATGATAAATTTTCTGAAATTCAGCATTCCTGCCTTTTACTGCAGCAGATACAGCAAAGAAAATACCGCTGTATAGTCTGCCTATGCAGCGGTATTGATTTCATTATCACCGATAAATTACAAAAATGTTTCAGTATCTCCTTCTGTCAGGCTCCTTCCTGTTTCTTTTTTTCAAACACATATCCGCACTGTTCATCAGCGCACACAATTTTATTTCCTTTTTCTACCATAAATCCGCCGCACTTTGGACATTTGTCGGCTGACGGTTTCTGCCATGACATAAAATCGCAGTCATCCGGGCCGGCTTCGCATCCGAAAAAGCGCCTTCCTTTTTTTGTCTTGCGCACAACGATATCTTTTCCGCATTTTGGACATGCGATGCCGATTTTTTCCAGATACGGCTTTGTGCTGCGGCAGTCCGGAAATCCGGGACAGGCTAAGAATTTTCCATGCGGACCGTATTTGATAACCATATTGCGTCCGCATTCTTCGCAGATTACATCTGTGACTTCATCTGCAATTCTGACTTTTTCCAGCGTCTTTTCGGCATTTTCAACGGCTTCTTCCAGATCCGGGTAAAAGTTGCTGACAATCACTTTCCAGCTGACATTTCCCTCTTCTACTTGATCTAACAGCATTTCCATATTGGCTGTAAACTCTTCATCCACAATCGTAGTAAAGGCTTCTTTCATAATCGTATTGACCGCCTCGCCAAGCTCTGTTAAAAACAGATTTTTATTTTCTTTGAGGACATAACGGCGTGCAAGCAGCGTCGTAATTGTCGGCGCATAAGTACTTGGCCTCCCGATTCCGTGTTCTTCAAGAGCTTTTACAAGCGCAGCCTCTGTATAGTGAGCCGGAGGCTGGGTAAAATGCTGCGTGCAGGTTACATCTGCAAGCGTCAGCTTTGAAGATTCATCAATTGATTTTAACAGCACGTTATTATCGCCTTTGTCGTCTTCATCGCTCATATATACAGACATAAATCCGTCAAATGCAATTCTGGAAGCTGATACGGTAAGGCGGTAATCTCCCGCGCTTATTTTAACACTCGTAGTTTCATATTTTGCTGCACTCATACGGCTTGCAGCAAAACGTTTCCAGATAAGCTGATACAGTCTGAACTGGTCTCTGGAAAGCGATTCTTTTACTTCCACAGGAGTTCTCTCGATATCTGTCGGCCGGATCGCCTCATGGGCATCCTGTATTTTGCCTGATTTCTTTTTCTCTTCCTGTGCAGCTGCAATATAAGCCTCTCCGTAATTTCTGCTGATATAATCTCTGGCCTGGGCGTCTGCTTCCTCCGAAATACGCACGGAATCTGTTCTCAGATAAGTGATCAGGCCAATCACACCCGATCCTTTGATTTCCACTCCTTCATAAAGCTGCTGTGCAAGGCGCATCGTTTTGAGCGTCGAAAAATTTAAAACCTTGGATGCTTCCTGCTGCAGGGTACTTGTTGTAAACGGAAACGGCGCTTTTTTCGTACGCTCGCTCTTTTTTACATCTTCTACCTGATACTGCGCCTTTAGCAGTTCCTGTCTGATTTTTTCTGCCTGTTCTCCATTTTCGATTTTCATGCGGCCGGAGGCAGTTCCATAAAATTTTGCTTCCAGCTTTTTTCTTTCCCCGGCTACAGAAAGCGATGTGTCAATCGTCCAGTATTCTTCCGGGATAAACTCACTGATTTCATTTTCGCGGTCTGCGATAATACGCAGGGCCACTGACTGCACGCGGCCTGCACTTAACCCGCGCTTTACTTTCTCCCAGAGTACCGGACTTATTTTATAACCAACCATGCGGTCTAAAATTCTCCTTGCCTGCTGGGCATTTACAAGGTCCATATCAATCTCCCTTGGCTGTTTCAGGGAAGCTTTTACTGCATTCTTTGTGATTTCGTTAAAACTGATGCGGTATACTTCTTTTTCATTTTTATTTTCGTCCAGTTTCAGCGCTTTGGACAGGTGCCAGGAAATTGCTTCGCCTTCCCGGTCAGGGTCAGTTGCCAGATAAATGCGCTCGGCTTTTTTTACTTCCTTGCGCAGTTTTGCCAGTATTTCGCCTTTCCCACGGATTGTAATGTATTTCGGTTCAAAATCATGTTCGATGTCAATCCCCATCTGACTCTTTGGCAAGTCTCTGACATGTCCATTCGAGGCAGTGACTTCATAATTTTTCCCCAGAAATTTTTTGATCGTCTTTACCTTTGCCGGTGATTCCACGATAACCAGATATTTTGCCATGATTACTCCTCAAGCTGCTTACTTTGTAATTATTTTATAGCAGTTTTTAAATACTTCTTCGATATAGTGCTTTTGCATCAGGGCAGACAGCGCCTGACTTGCCTCCTGTACATCCAGACCGGTCCGGCTTAGTATTTCTTCCATGCCCGCTGGCAAAAGACCAAGACAACCATACACCAACGACTCATCTTTTTCAAGAGAAAATTTATGTAAATTACCAGATTTTTGGTTTATATCTTCGAAACTATGCGTAATTTCAGGCTTTTTTTGCGAAATATTTTTTTTGCGTCCGGCATGTACAAACAATTCCTTCATGCAGTCCTCCACAGATAATATAACGCCGGCCCCCTGCGCAATCAGCTGATTGCATCCGCTGCTTAATGCATCCGTAATGCGCCCTGGCAGCGCACAGACTTCTTTTCCCTGCTCTAAGGCAAAATCAGCAGTAATTAAAGACCCGCTTTTTTCTCTCGCTTCTATTATAAGTACTACATCTGACAAAGCGCTGATCAGACGGTTGCGCTGCGGAAAATGATACCCTAAAGGTTTTGTGCCCGGCGGGTACTCAGACAATACTCCGCCATGATTTATAATCTCATAATAAAGCTGTCTGTGATAATTCGGATAACATATATCCACGCCGCAGCCAGATACAGCATAAGTATCTCCTCCGCTGTCTAACGCGCCTCTGTGTCCCGCGGCATCAATACCCCTGGCCATACCGCTTACAACAGCCACGTCGTGCTGCGCCAGCTGTCTGGCAATATCCCTGGCAGCCGTTCTTCCGTATTCAGAACACATTCTCGCACCTGCAATCGCAGCCCGGAATTCCTGCGGATCCGGCAGCTTTCCACGGTAAAAAAGTCCGTAAGGAGCATCTGCCAGCTGCCGGATCTGAGCCGGATAGTCTTCCTGTTCCTGGCTGATAAATGAAATCTTTTCCTGCTTTAAGCGCTGCCACTGGCCGTCAGTGTCCCATGTTTGTTTAGATTCTATGATATGCCCGATATCCTTATGCATCAGTCCCGGAATTTTTTCCAGTTCTTTTCTGCTAAGCCTGTATACCTCTTCTGCATTCGTGCATACGCTAAAGAGATGTTTCTGCACCCGGTATGTCCACCCCTCCACAGAACAAAGCCAGAAAGCATATTTTTCTGATTTCTCTTTCGCCTGTCTGCCCGGTTTGGCAGCCTGTTCAAATTCTATATTCCCGCACATGTTCTCAAACCTTACCACCTTTCCCAGAATTTCCGGTCCAGACTGCGGTAACAGAATGCCTCGGATAAATGATTCACACAGACTCCCCTGCTGTGAGACAGATCTGCAATCGTCCTGGCAACACGCAGTATTTTGTGATAGGAACGTGCCGTCAGCTGAAACTGCTGATACATTTCCTGCAGATAATCTTCTTCTTTCGACGTAATCTGACAGATTTCTTTGAGGCTGTCTGCCGGAATCTGGCTGTTAAAATAAATTCCGGACCCTTTAAAACGCTCCTTCTGCACTTCCCACGCACTGCCTACCCGTGCACGGATCTGTCCGGAGCTTTCATTTTGTGTTTTAGCAGTCAGTTCCGTATAGCTGAGCTTTGATGTTTTTACACAGATGTCAATCCGGTCCAGCAATGGCTGGCTGATTCTGCCAAGGTAACGGTCAATCGCATTCTGCGTACAGCGGCATTTCTGCATATCGGGATATGCCCCGCAGGGACATGGATTAGAAGCGGCGACAAGCATAAAATCTGCCGGATAGCTGCAGCTGCCATGCACTCTGGATATATGTATCTGTTTTTCTTCCATAGGCTGACGCAAAAGCTCCAGCGTTGATTTTTGAAATTCTGCCAGCTCGTCTAAAAACAGCACGCCTTTATGCGCCAGGGAAATTTCCCCCGGTTTTGGCACCTTTCCTCCTCCGGCAAGCCCCTGCGGCGTGATTGTATGATGCGGGCTTCGAAACGGCCGTTTTTTCATCAGGCAGCAGTTGTGAAGCAGCATGCCGCTAATGCTGTAAATTTTGGCCAGCTCCAGCTGCTCTTCCTCATACATAGGCGGCAGAATGGTAGGAATGCGCTTTGCTATCATTGTCTTTCCTGCACCAGGCGGGCCGATCATTAGAAAATTGTGCATTCCCGCTGCCGCCACCTCACAGGCCCGGCGTACAAGCCGCTGGCCGTTAATCTGTGAAAAGTCCGGCTCCTGTCTGCTGCCGGAAGCCTCCTGATTCTGTCCGCAGTCCTTTAGAAAAATATCTGTATTCTCTGCGGATGCCTGCTGCGGCACAGGATCGTTCAGATAATCTATGACATCTTTGATATCTTTTACTGCAACCGTCTGAATATTTTTAATCATATATGCTTCCATACGGTTTTCATACGGCACCATACAGTGTGTGAATCCCTGATCTGCGGCCTGTGCCGCTATTGGAAGAATGCCCTCCACAGGCTGCACTCTTCCGTCTAATCCGATTTCTCCCACAATCAGTATCGAAGAAAGATTTTTCGCCGGTATAATCTGGAATGCTGCAAGAATCGCAGCTGCAACCGGAAGGTCGAAAGACGATCCTGTTTTTTTTATGCTGGCCGGGGACAGATTTACGGTAATCCGCTTGGCAGGAAGCCTGTATCCGCTGTTGCGCAGTGCCGTTCTGACCCGTTCCCTGGCTTCCTTTACTTCTGATGCCACAAATCCTACCATGTCAAACACCGGAAGGCCGTCGCTGACATCTGCCTCCACCTGTACAGGAATACTGCTGATTCCATGGATAATCGCTGTTGATACAATGCTATACAAGAAACTCCTCCTTATCTTTTTTGGCTGTGTCTGCTGTTTTGGAGGATATTATAAAAAGAGCCGCACTTGGGATGTGGCAGAATCTAAAGATACAAAAAGATAATTTGATCATATCACAGGGACTAAGGATTTGGAAGAAATTTATAAAAATTTAATTCTTTTTTTGTAATCCTGTCTCTTCCGCATCCTGTGCCCCTATATAAAACGGAAGCCCGTTTTATCTGTTTTTAAACCGATTTTGAAGAAAATGTCTGCCGGACGCCGTACATCATCCGGTAATAAAAGTAACCATACCCAGATCATTCTCTTTGAGTCTTTTCAGATTTTCCTCAGCCGTCCCCTCTTTCAGCTCCAAAACCGGAAAGATCCATTTTAAAATTAGTCTCCCATACATTATTCATAATCCAGCTGTATACAGGTCTTTGATTGTTTTCCCGCCTGTTATCACACAGTACAATCGGATGATGCTGCATCTGTCCCATATAAAGAAGCGGCGTGTCATAAGTATTCACTAAAATGACTTCGTTTCCTCTCTGGTACAAAATCCTTCTAACTTTTGATTTCCTTCACCGCTTATTCTCCGGTCAGGATAAGATTAAAAAAATTTAGTCCAGCTTCATAATTTCTGTCTGCTCCTCATCAGGATATATGTACAGATTCAAAATGCCCTGTTCTTTATAATAATATAGAACCCCGCAGACATTTCCTGTCTTTTGCCATTCTTTTTTCTTTTCCTTTTTTATAACAGGACTTCTTTTTTTCATTCCAGAATAATCTGTAACCCGAATTTCACAATAATATATATTTCCACAATATTCCACACTCACATCTAAATCATCATCTGTGAATAGAAGTTCATATTTGATGCCCATTTCTTTCAGTTTCTCTAATACCTCATATACATCTTCTCCAGCTTTAGAGATTCCACATCGAAATTCATCACTTTCTTCGTTTGTCAGTGTCCCATTTTCTAAATATATTTTAATCTTCTGGTGAATTTCAGAGAATTGAAGACTGGAAGATTCTTCTAACAATTGAACGACTGCCTTTCTTATTTCCTCATTCTGTGCCTGTGTCTGTCGCATTTTACGGTAAAAGCGCGAGTTTAACTTCAAACTGCCAATGAACTGCTGTCCCTGCGGTGTAACACCATACAGTTTATAATGATCCTCCGCCCCCAGTCTGCGTATATTGGGATGCTGTCCTCCATAGATATCCTCCTTACATGGATTCAAAATCATTTTTATATTCTGATCACTTTTTGTCCTGTTACATTTACAGCAGGAATAAATCAGATTATTATAGCCGTCCAAATCCTGTTTAGCATCTGACTGTCTGGATATAAAATGATCTTTTTCGAACAGCCCTTCTCCCATCACGTTATCTTTTTCCTTCATGCCGCAATATGCACACTCAAATTTAAAATCATTTCTTAGATACATCTTACATTTTTCAGAATAATAATTCACCCAGTGTCTTTTTCGTATATATTCCATTTATTCTTCCTTTTTTGAAGCTTTACTTATCCGCTGCAGTAAAGAATTCAGTTCTTCGTTCTTTTCCTCCATTAATGACAATGTATTATTATCTTTTCGCAGACTGCATGCCCGTCTTATTTTGGCAGCCAGTTCATGCATCTTCTTTGTATCTTTCAGTTCTGCCTTATTTAACTGGTAATCATATTCCCCCAGCTCGTCTTTATAATCGTCCAGAGGATAATTTGTCAGTAAGACCGCATAGATATTACTATCATAGCTGCGAATCTCACGCAGCACCTCGATTCCTTTGTAGTCTACGGAAGCCTTTTCTAATTCATGGTCTATCAGTAAAAAGTCTACATCATTTTCAACTACAAAATTATAAAATTCATTTAATGTCTGGGGATACCTGTCGATTCCCAGCAATTTAATTCCAGGGAACAAACTGAATCTTCCCTGCATCAAAGTGATATTTTTCGGTTCATCTTCAATATACAATCCCGTCAAAGTCTGCATGAAGCATCCTCCTTCATAAAATGAACAACAAATTTCGCTCCGCCAAGTTCTTTTGATTCTTCTGCATATACCTCACCATCATAGGATGTTACAATATCCTTTACAATATTCAGTCCCAGCCCAATCCCGTCTTCTTTTGTAGTCACAAAAGGGCTGAATATTTCTTTCCGCATATGTTCCGGCACCCCTGGCCCGCTATCTTCAAAATAAAGATAAATATCTTCATCCATCTGTTCAAATATAATCTTTATCTTCTTTTTCTGCCTGGTCTTTACCTGTTCAAAGGCATTTGTAATCATATTGATGATAATGGATTCCAAATCAATCTGGCGCATCGTAAGACGTATATCTGCCTCTGTTTTTAGCTGCAGATCCACATGAAATGCCTCCACCATGCCCTGATATAATCTGCAGATATCCCTCAGCACCCCTCCAAGATCCAAATCCGTATGGGGGCTTCTTTTTTTCTTTCGCAGAAATTCCACAATCATAGAACTGTATCCTGAAATTCTGGTAAAATCTGACTTAATATTATCCGTTATTTCAGCAAAATACGGATTTTCAATCATTGGTGCAATCTCAGTATAGAAAGACAGCGTGTTATCTATTCTGGATATAATATCCTGGGTCTCATGTCCAAAGTTTCCTGTCAAAATGCCAAGTGTTGCCAGGTTCTTATACATAGACAGTTCGGTTTCCTGCATTTCCACATATTTTTCATATGCTTTCTCTGTTTTTTCGTACTGTTCTTTCGCTTCCTTCTGTCTCTTCTCTTCTTCAGATTTCCATTCTTTCAATGAACCTGCGACTGTCTCATAAGGCGCACCGTTTTTTAATAACTGCAGTGTATCTTCATATCGTTTTTCCTGTACATTTTTCTGTCTCTCTGCTATCTGCTTCTGCTTCTGTCTCTGCTCTTTTGCCTTTTCCAGATCAGACTTTGTTTTTTCATACTCTTCCTGCCTGATCTTCGTAATAACATCTATACAAGTGAGAATAAATTTTTTTAAATGTTCATACGCTTCATTTTCTATAATCCCCTCCCTGTTAGTTGCATCAATCAGAAGCGGATTCTTACTATCTGATATTTTAATTATGCCAATGGTCTGGTTATTGCCAACCCGGTATCCATGAGTGTCACTAACCTTTGATTTATCTAAACCTAACCAGTCATTTCCAGCATCCCCATATGGCTTTACCCGAAAATTGTCCCGGTATATTTTTATTCCGCTATATATATTCAAAATTGTTATTGCCAGCCGGTAATTATATGTTTCATTCGTCATGTGGACAGCATCACGCAGAAAATAATATAATTCAAACGTAACATCTCCGCAAAGCAAGGGTATTTCGTAATTCATATGCTTTTCTCTATTTATGCCAGTTCTATCTGAATATCTGATTTCAGATCTGGTTCCCTTTGCATATATTCTGGCGGTAACCTTTGCATACCTTAAATCAAGTATAGAATTCACACTGATTTCTTCTGGAATTTTAAACTGATTCGCTATTAACTCAATATAGAAAGGATCTTTTTCAATAAACTCAGGCGCTATAAGCAGGCGGAGTTCCTTCTGAAGTTTCTCAATATCTTTTTGTCTCCAGTTATCTCTTAAACCCTCCAGAATCATAACCAGACCTGTATACACAGGCAGTTTTTCCCTGCCTTCTATTCTATACATTTCTTTTAAAATACTGTATGTTTCCTCATTTTCCCTGTTTTCAATTTTCTCTACAGGATTATCAATATTTTCCAGTCTGAGTTCCACTTTTTCCTGTTTCTTTACAATCGGAAGAATCTGGTTCTCAAGTAAGTCCAAAAAGGACGGTTCATATGCTGATTTATAGTCGCTGATCATCCCGCCAGCTTTTTCCCTTACATGATCCTGCTCTGTTTTGTCATTCCCTTCCAGCTTCAGGGACAAATAGTATTCCAGATGATTTACAATATATTTTGCCGCTGAAACATCCTTTTTTTTACGTAAAATCTGTATTCTCTGCTGCAGCCCTTCCACTGATATTTCTTCATAGAGATTCCAGTTTAAGAAAACCTTATATTGCTCCTGCGAAGTATAAGAATAAATAACAGCATGCTCTGCCAGCCGCTCTACAGAAAAACGGCCAATTCCTTTTTTTCCTGCTTTTTTTTCTTCCTTTTAGGGGCTTTCGCACTAAGCAAAATGCGAAAGCCCCTGTCTGAACCGTTACCGGTCTTTCACAAGAATAAAAGTGGAGCAAAATCCATCCAGCCACACAGTCTGACAGATTTCACCCCGTTTTCATGATATTATTCTTCCTCCCGCTTACCCTTCCTCTAACTTCTCTCTAAGCTTTGAAAGTGCCTTCTTTTCGATTCTGCTCACATACGACCTGGATATTTCCAGCCGCCCTGCAATCTGTTTCTGTGTCACCGGTTTATCATCCAAAAGACCGTAACGCAGAACAATGATTTCCCGTTCCCTGTCTGTCAGCACCTCAGGCAGCAGCTTTTGAAGATCACTGATTTTTCCATTTTTATCCAGCCGGTCTACCACATCCGGTTCTTCACTTTCTATAATATCTATAAAGTTAATCTGGTTGCCTTCTTTATCTGTCCCAATCGGTTCATAAATAGAAACTTCCCTGGCGGCCTTGCGCCTTCCCCTCAAATGCATCAGCAGTTCATTATCAATGCATCTCGCAGCATAAGTTGACAGTCTGGAACCCTTATCCGGCTGAAATGTCATCACCGCTTTAATCAGCCCAATCGTACCGATGGATATCATTTCTTCCATGTCTTCGTCTGCATTCTGGTATTTTTTTGCAATATGCGCAACCAGGCGCATATTATGCACGATCAGTGTATTTCGGGCCTCAAGGCTTCCTCCCTGCATCTCTTCCAGAACTTTTCTCTCCTCCTGTATACCCAAAGGCGGCAAAAAAGTCTTCAAAACCCACTCCTCAAAGCCACTTTCTTATATTCTATGTATGTGCATGCTGCTTCGTGCCTTTCCATTTTTTAGATTTTCGTGTATAATCATAATTATGGATAGAATATTAACATATAAAATCACAAATGATGCTGACGGACAAAGCATCTTACAGTTTTTAAAAACAAACCGCTTCTCGCACAGTGTCATTACACAGCTAAAGAAAACACAGCGGGGTATTTTAATCGGAGAAGAATGGGTACATGTTTCCCGTCTGCTGAAATCTGGTGAAACACTTATCCTGAGACTGACAGAGC
Organism: uncultured Eubacterium sp.; assembly: GCA_910580075.1. Lineage (GTDB taxonomy): Bacteria > Bacillota > Clostridia > Lachnospirales > Lachnospiraceae > Eubacterium_J. The sequence goes on from CAJTVR010000045.1 coordinate 27,646, forward strand.
CCGGGATGCCGGCACAGAAGATTCTTCCTGTACAGCTGCCTGTTTCCATTATACATGAAGATGAAGACCTGCTGGTGGTAAACAAGCCTTCCGGGATGCCGGTGCACCCTTCTATGGGGCATTCTGAAAATACCCTGGCAAATGCCATCGCCGGCCACGCGCTGCAGAAACAGGAATATTACCCGTTCCGCTGCGTCAGCCGTCTCGACCGGGATACAAGCGGGCTGACTGTCATCGCTAAAAATGCATACAGCAGCTGCATTCTAAATGAACAGATGCGTGAAAGAAAGATTCACCGGACTTATTATGCCATTGCAGAAGGAAAAACCAAAAAAGAAGGAACTGTAACTGCACCTATTGCAAGAAAAAAAGATACCATTATCGAACGTACTGTAGACTTTGTATCAGGAGAGGCTGCCGTTACCCATTATACCAGACTTGCATACCAGGACGGCCTTTCTTTTCTAAGACTGCGTTTAGAAACCGGGCGTACACATCAGATCCGGGTGCATATGAAATATACCGGGCATCCCCTGATTGGAGATTTTCTCTATAATCCAAAAGATTCCCGCATGAAAAGACAGGCTCTTCACGCAGGAAATTTAGAATTTGTTCATCCAGTAAGCAGAAAACCGCTGAGCTATACAGCACCTCTTCCTGAAGATATGATGCAGTTTTTCCCTATAATTATTTCTTAAAATATGGCGTCTGATGTAGGCAAATGTTTCGTCTTCACCTTTTTCTGCAAGCATATGAAGCAGGATTTCCAGCTGCTTTTTTGTATCCTTATGAACGACCATATAGGATTTGCGCTTCTCATAATACTCCAGCGGGTCAGAGTCCAGGTACTGGTTTCCCCGATAGTTTTTTGAAGCGCTTACCCGGTCTACAAACATTTCTACCAGATACTTTACTGGCATTTTCATACCGGTCACATATCTGTCTTCCGGATCCGGGTCTGCGGTATAATCAATCCAGTATTCTGCATGATGCCTGTTGCGCCCTTTATGGTGCAGCCAGGCAGTGGAATAGCCATATTTGCGGCGCTCTCCGTTATGAGGGCTCTGACCGTCCATATAATAAAGTATACCTACACGCAGTTCCGGCCAGGTATACTTTGACAAATCATGCGTCAGTCCCTGCCAGTACAGCCCGAGCCGGAAGCATCCCTGCATAACTAATTTTTTATGATGATTAATGGTTTTTAGATGCTGCAGCGCATTATAAATGTATCTCATATGCTCTCACTTTCCAACTAAAATAAAAATTGTCTGAGACGGAACCTGAATCTGATGCCTTTTCTCTAATACCTGCGGCGGTTCCAAAAACGGCAGATCCTTATCTGAGGTATTGACAGTCAGATACCAGCGGTATTTGTGAGGCAGCTTTGGAAGTGCAAGGCTGCGCGGTTCTTCATGAAAGTTCATGCCAATATAAATAAAGTCATCTTCCCTGCCATCTTTCCGCAGTGCATATGCACCGTAATAAAGCAGCCCGATTGCATGCGGATAAAAACCCGGAGACATCATCCAGGCACTCTCTCCATGATAGGACAAATCCGGATAGCCTTTCACCTTGTAATCACACATCTGCAGCGGCCTGCTGCTGCGCAGTATCGGATGATTTTTGCGGAATGCAATCATCTGTTTTACAAACTGCGCATATGCTGCATGTTTCCTGCGCCCGGACCAGTTCACCCAGCCGGTTTTATTATCCTGACAGTAACAGTTATTATTCCCTTCCTGGGAGTTGCCAAATTCATCTCCTGCCATGATAAGAGGCACGCCCTGTCCAATCATAACCAGAAGCATGGCATTGCGCATCTGCTTTCTGCGGTATTCCACAATACTTCTCTTGCGGGTCGGTCCTTCCACGCCTCCGTTCATACTGAAATTCCACAAAAGGCCGTCCTGATTCCCCTCCCCGTTCGCCTCGTTATGTTTGCTGGCATAACTAAATAAATCTGCCAGTGTAAAGCCATTGTTTCCTGCAATAAAATTTACAAATCCAAAAATATCATTCTGCCGTTTCAGCTGATTCAGCAGTTCCTGCATATTTCCGCGGTTTCTGCTCAGCAGTTTTCTGGACGCATACAAAAAATCATCGTTGTATACAAACAGGCGCGGATAAGAAACCTTTTTCCCGAATAAATGTTCATTAAATCCTTCCGCAAACAGCTTTGTCCGCCTTAAGATCAGATCCTGGGCCATTGCATTGACCGGCATAGACGCGCCCAGCAGATGAAATCCGTCTACATGGTATTCCATAACCCAGTACCGGAGAATTTCGATTGCAATATTCTGATTCATCTTTTCATCAAAATACATCTCTAAAATACATTCCATCCGGTTTTTATGAAGTGCACGTATCAGTGTTTTCAGCTCTACTGACGGTTCTGCTCCCGCTGCATAAGAGGCTTTTGGCGCATAATAATCCCCTGGCACATAGCCCCAGCAGTTTATTTTACAGGATTGATCTTTCGCATCTTCTTCCCCAAGCTCCAGACCGGCCATGGCATTTTCACTCCAGCCCTGGACATCCTGTGCATGAGAATCGTTTTTAATAAGTTCTTCAAATTCATAGACTGGCATCAGTTCCAGGGAAGTCACACCGAGATCCTTTAAATATGCAATTTTGTCCATAACTGCGGCAAAAGTCCCTTTTTTCTTCCCGGCTGCCCCTCCATCCATTGTAAAACTGCGTACATTCAGCTTATACATCACCATATCTTCTCTTGGAATCTCCGGGAAACGATCCCCCTGCCAGTCAAATTCCGTAAAATCAAACCCCGCCCGGACTGACTGATCGTGCTGCAGACGTTTTTCATCCGCCCATACTTCCCGTCCGATCACCTTGTGTGCATGCTGGTCAAAAATAACTTTTCCGTCTATTTCGTAATTATAATGCAGTTTCTTCCATTTTAATCCTTTGATCCCGACTGACCGAAGCGCTCCGATACAGTATTCATCCGGAACCTGAATGCGTACAGGCATCTCATCTGCCTTATAAAGCCAGATTGCACATTTCTGTTCTTTTTCTCCCTCGAATGTAAAGTAAACAGTATCTGCTATTCTGGAGACACCGATTTTTGCGTAATTTCCCTCAATGATTGTATATTCCATATTCATGCCTTCTCCTGTCTGCCTGTTAACCGGAAACTAATCTTGTCCTGTGTCCGCTTTGTCTTATGTCTCTTTGAAGTATTATAGCATTAAGTCCTGGCATTTGTATATCTTTTTCTGAAAATTCGTTTAATTTTTGCTGCAGTTCAATTTTTTTAATGCTGAAAACATACTCTGTCATCTCTGTCAGGGATAAGATTATGCCTCCAGCATCTCTGTCAGGACTGTGGGCATGCCTCCAGCATCTCCGTCAGCACTAAGGACATGTATCCAGCATCTCCGTCAGAAAACAGGACGGCCCCGCATCTTTATTCCGGATTGTTTTCACATAAGATATATGCAGCTCCTTTTTTGCACGTGTCATCCCCACGTACATCATGCGCCGTTCTTCTTCAATTTCAGCTTCCAGTACAGCTTTTTTATAAGGAATCAGCCCTTCATTGGCGTCCGGAATCAGTACGATATCATATTCCAGTCCTTTGGAGGCATGAAGCGTCATAATGGAAATACTGTCCGTATCCTGCTGTCTGATCTGCCGGTGCTTTAATTCCTCAGCAAAATCAGCTGTAAACTTCATCCAGTCTTCCAGATTTTTATATTCTTTCATGCTTTCGCAGATTTCATCCAGTATTTCAAACAAATCAGCAGCCGGTATCTGACGCTGGAGCGCATATTCTGACAGATAACTGTCATAATCAATGGCTTTGCGGATATAATTGGACGCCGCATAAGGGGTGATTCTGGATAGTACCTGCAAATCATACGAAAGCTGCTCAATCCGCTCCGCAATCCAGTGCTGATGCCGGTAAAACTCCTGCCACTGCATAAAATCAACATCACAGTAAGGCAGGCTTTCCCTGCTGATATACCGTTTCGGACGGTTCATAATGCGTAAAAAATCCCTGCGCGCACGGCTGCCGCATGCCAGCCGGAAATAGGCCAGAATATCCTGGGCAATCCAGTGGTCATACAGGTTCGGTATCCGCTCCTTTGTCCGAAACGGCAGATTATATTCCATCAGTTTTGCAAGAAACGGTCCAGGCTGGGTATTTGTACGGTACAAAACAGCAATATCACGATAACTGCCTCCGCGGTTTTTATGCGCGCGTATCAGCTCTGTCATATAAATATTTTCTTCCTGAATATTTTCAAACTGCCTTAAATGAAAAGTACGGCTGCTTCCTTCACTCTTTAGCTGTGCACTTTTGATCTGTTTATTAAAACGTTTTTTATTATGCGCAATCAGCCTTCCGGCTTTTTGAATCACTTCAGCCGGACAGCGGTAATTTATGGAAAGACTGATCATTTCGGCACGGGGATAATCTTTTGGAAAATTCAGCATCAGTTCCGGCCTGGAGCCGCGAAAACGGTAAATCGACTGGTCATCATCCCCTACTACAAACAGATTTTCCGTTTTTCCGCTCAGAAGACGGATCGTCTGATACTGCAGCTGATTGATATCCTGAAATTCGTCCACCATAATATAAGCAAATTTCTGCTGCCATGCGTAGCGGATATCTTCACGCTGTTCCAGCAATTCCTTTGTATATACTAAGATATCATCAAAGTCAATCAGCCGGCTGTTCTGCATATATCTGGCATATTCGCGGTAAACCAGCTGAAAAATATCCCTGCCGCAATGCATCGGATAATAGTTTTCCATTTGAGTGCCGCTGTTTTTTAATGTACTGATTTCGCTTAGTATATTACTGCAAAATTCCGATTCATCCTCACACTCGATCCGGTTTTTTGCAATGATTTCTTTTAAAAACTGATACTTGATTTCTTCACGTGCAATGCTGTCTGCTGAATAATGATAGGCATGTTTTAAGATTGTAAAAAAGACGGCATGAAAAGTGCCAAAGCTGATTCCAGGATACCGGTTTTGTGTCATCTGCTCAAAACGCTTACGCATTTCGCCAGCCGCTGCTTTCGTAAAAGTAACAACTAAAATGTTCCGCGGCGGCACGCCATGACAGGTAATCAGATGTTCTGTACGTTTTGTAATGACCGCAGTCTTGCCGCTGCCCGGCCCTGCAAGAACAAGGCACGGGCCGGCAGCATGAGATGCGGCTTTCATCTGCTGTGGATTCAATTCCATAGTAACATTCCATTATGCACGGTGCATAGAAAACTGGTCCATGTCGTAATTTCCAAGATTTCCATGTACATTACGGTCATCTGCCTGGGCTAAAAGCGTATCACGGTTTTTCTTTGATTTCATCTGGTCTTCAAATGCACTCGGCCCGCCTACACAGCCGCCGCTGCAAGCCATACCCTCAATAAAATCTTCCGGCAGTTTTCCGACCTTCATAAGAAGCAGAGCTTTCTTACACTCTGCAGCGCCGTTTGCCCTGCAGACTTTTGCGTCCATTTCCTGATTTGTTTCCTTTAAGCACTCAAGTACGGCCTGTGTTACTCCGCCGGAATTGCCAAAACGTTTTCCAAAAATGCTGGATTCCTGGTATTCGTTTTCTGCCGGCTCTAATACAACGTCCTTTACTTTCATAATCGTGCGTATTTCGCTGTAAGTTAAAACTGCATCTGCATTTCCTTCAATCTTCTGGTCTTTTACCTCAGATTTTTTAGCAATGCAAGGTCCGATAAATACAGTATATGCTTCCGGGTCTTTTGACTTAATCATACGGGACACACCGCACATCGGAGATACAGTTGTAGACACATGGCCGCTCAGTTCCGGATAAATATTATGTACCATATTTACAAACGCCGGGCAGCAGGACGTCGTCATTTTCTTTCCTTCTTTGTAAGCCTCAGCCCACTCTTCTGCTTCGCTGGCAGCTGTCATATCTCCGCCAAGACCTACTTCTATCGTATCTTCAAATCCAACCTTTTTCAACGCGTTTTTCCAGCTCTGCATTGTAATATCCGTACCAAACTGGCCTTCTGTAGCCGGTGCTACCATTGCATATACTTTTTTGCCGGACTTCAGCGCCTCAATGACATCTACGATAAACGTCTGGGAACCAATTGCTCCGAACGGGCAGTTATGGATGCACTGGCCGCAGCGGATACATTTTTCTTTATCAATCACGGAAACGTTGTACTCATCATATGTAATTGCATCCACCGGACAGGCTACCTTGCATGGACGCTTTACGCCAACGATTGCATTATACGGACATGCTTTTGCACACTGGCCGCACTCCTTACATTTGGACGGATCAATGTAAGAACGGTCTCTTCCCATTGTAATCGCGCCAAACTTGCAGGCGTTCATACAAGCCTTGCCAAGACAGTTCTGGCAGTTATCTGTAACTGTATAGCTGGAAATCGGACATCCTTCACATGCAGAACTGATAACCTGAATCACATTTCCATCATCCTGAGAGCCGAGATTTTTCCCTTCGGCTAAACGTACTCTCTGACGGATAATCTCCCTTTCCTTATAGATACAGCAGCGGAACTGCGGAACCGGGCCAGGGATGAGTTTTTCCGGAATAAAGTCCCTCTTTTCTTCCAGCGTTCCGTCAAAAGCAAGTTTAGCCACTTCATACAATACGTCATGTTTGATTTTGATTACGTTCTCATCATTGTACATACAATTTCTCCCATCTATTTATTTTTCTGTCCGCAGGGCCTCTTCATTTGGTATCACTGATCACGTCTATCGTGTCCAGCAAATATAATTTCTAACATACTGTCAGATCAATTTGTTATTTTTTTAACAATATATAAGAAACCCTTACTGACAATGTTCACTCTGATGTGACTGATTATAATATATATCGCAGAGAAAATCTACATATTTCTTTCTTTTACCGGCTTGTACTCAAAAAAAAACCTGATTCAGCTGAATCACAAAAATGTCTGCCTGAAATCTTTTCTAATCTATGCACCAGTCTTCCATTTTATGCATACTTTATACTAAAAACAATCAGGAGTTTTGTATGAGAAACTGTTATCAGCCCGCCGGACGAAACAGCATTCCGTATGCTGCACAGCCGGCCGGATGTTCCAATGCCGTTGACTGCACCTGCTATCTTGCAATCTCTACTGTACCCTGGCAGCAGTTTACCAATTCTTACGAACCGGAACAGGCATTCCGCACAGGCACCATATTCCCGGAACTTGACAAACCATTTCTTGGAAGGAGCGTGATGCGTTCATGAACCAGTTAAAAAACCGCCAGGAACTATTTTCCTGGATTAACAAAGTCAGCTTTATGGCGTATGATATGGCGCTTTACCTTGACACACACCCGGATGACCAGCAGGCACTGGAATTCTTTCAAAAATACAGCCAGCTGCGGCGTCAGGCACTGGCCGCATATGCGTCCCAGTACGGCCCTTTAAATATGGACGTCACTCAAAACGACGACCACTGGTACTGGGCATCACAGCCATGGCCTTGGGAAGGAGGTTACTGCTAAATGTGGAATTATGAGAAAAGACTGCAATATCCCGTAAATATATCTACGCCAAATCCAAAAATTGCACAGGTTATTTTAACACAGTTTGGAGGTCCTGACGGGGAACTGTCCGCTTCCATGCGCTATCTGGCGCAGCGCTACTCTATGCCGTTTCGTGAAGTAGCGGGGCTTTTGACAGATATAGGTACGAAAGCCCCTGAAATGTTCCAGAAAAGACACCAGATAACAAAGCCGTTTCATTTATGTTTTAACAGCTGTGCAGCTCCATTTAAATGGGAGCAGTTTCAGATACACATCAATATGGTCTTTGTCATTTACGACCATTTTATCTAAGATTTCTTTGTAAAAGTCATCTTCGTATTCCACCCCGTCTACAAGTCTGTTAACCGCTTCTGTAATTTTACTGATAAGCTCCTGCTGGCGTACAATCTGTTTTTTTTGCTTATCAGTGCTGCCTATAACGGACTGCAGCCTGGCAGTCTCATGATCACATTCAGCCCTTGCTGCTGTAAATTCATCTTTAGTAATATCGCCAGACATATAAAGGTCTATCAGTTTCTTACGCTTTCCTTCAATTGTCTTCATCTGTAATTCCAGCTTCCCGAAATCTGTACCTGCGGTGTCCAATGCAATCACCGGCTTAATAATAGAAATTAAATGATCTGCGATTTTCTTCTTATTATATTTTAAACTCCTTATCACAAGATGCATAATACAGACTGCATCTTCGTTACGTATGCCCAGTCCCCTGCATCCGGCCGGATTTCCTGCTTTGTCAATATGCGGACTTCCATTTTTTACAGCTTCCAGACACCGCCATGCCTGATAACGGCTTCCATTTGTCCGGGTTTTATACCGTGCCACATAGCTGGAACCACAGCATCCGCATTTAATTTTGCCAGAGAAAGGATAACGGCTGCTATATTTTGATTTCCCCTCCTGTGAAAGTGATTTTTTGTCTAAAATACGGTTTGCCCTGTCAAACAGTTCACGGGAAATGATCGGCTCATGATGGTCTTTCATTATCACAAAATCCTCTTCTCCATGGTTATATTTCTTTTCATGAGATAAAAAATCCGGCGTATAGGTTTTCTTCTGCACCAGATCACCACAGTATTTTTCATTACGGATAATACGCAGAATGACTGTATTCTGCCACTCTTTCGCCCGCATGGGCTTAATGTTGTTCTCCTGAAGCTCACGGGCAATCACATGAGACCCTTTGCCCTCCTCTGCAAACTTATGAAAGATAAGACGCACAATTTTTGCCCCTTCTTCATTAATATACATTTTTCCATCTTTCACATCATAGCCAAGCATACTGCGCCCGAACACAACTCCCTGCTCCATCCGGCGTTTCTGCCCCCATTTCACACGCTCGGAAGTCTTGCGGCTTTCTTCCTGTGCAATGGAGGACATGATAGCAAGGCGAAGTTCTGCATCTCCGTCTAAAGTATTGATGTTATCATTCATAAAGATCACACCTACTCCGTACTTTTTAAGGTCGCGGGTATAAAATATGCTGTCAAGGGTATTTCTGGCAAAGCGGGAAATTTCTTTTGTTATAATTAAATCAAAATCACCGGTTTTTGCAGATGCTATCATGCGGTTAAATGCTTTGCGTTTTTTTGTATTTGTGCCAGAGATGCCTTCATCTATGTAAACGCTGTCTTTGATACAATTTGATTTTTCCTTAAACTCCATGATTTTTTACCGATACCCCGCGATTTTTTATCATACTCCATGATTTTTCCTATACCCCGTGATTTTTCCGCAGGAGGCATGGAAAAATCCCCCGGAGCCGTTTTCTTTCCTGCTCCGGGGGACTATATTCTCATGCCTTTATCTCCATCCCGTTCTTGAAGGCGAAGCGGATGTCCTCCCTGCTGTACACCGCGGCGTACTCCACAAGGCTGTACCAGTCATCCTCGTTAAATGCCGTGAGCGGGCCGTCCAGCTTTTCCAGGGCGGAAACAAACC
>CAJTVR010000046.1 GCA_910580075.1 uncultured Eubacterium sp.
TCGGAACATCAAAGGAATTGAAAGAGGGAGCTTTTATCCGTTTAACGGTAATGCCAGTCCGAGGTGTTCTTGAATGGAAAGAGGTGCAGTATGATGAACTTCCTGTCGCTGTGCAAAGCAATTATACAGCACCAGAGAGTGAATAAAGGCGGCTATAGGTTTGGAATAATGCAGCACTCACAAGACGTATACGGCAGCATATTGCTTTTTAATATCTGCTGGAATATAATAAAGCCAGAACAAATTTTGTCAGGGAATGGAGATGTCCTGTTTGTGGAATGGAACATGACAGAGGTATCAATACTGCAAAATTTTAGCGGAAGGATTGTGGCAGACAGCAGAAAAGAATCTAATATAGGACAGGGACTGCAGATTTCATACGAAAAGCCAGAGATATGAGAGATCGCATATATGCCGAGAGCAATTGGAATTGGAATACAGAACTTTGAAAAAATCATTACTGTCAATAATTTTTATGCAGACAAAACCCTTTTTTTGAAAGAATGGTGGGAAAGCCAGGATGAAGTTACACTGATCACCAGGCCCGGAAGGTTTGGGAAAACATTGAATATGAGCATGACTGAACGGCAGTATTTCTTTTGCGCCAGTGAAGGGAGCAAAAGATTTCAGGCAGATACGAAGGCTGCTGTGCCAGGTGATCGTAGAACAGTACTGCCAGTACCAGTTTCTTCTGGATCAGGAGGGGCTGGTAAATGAAAGAGAACGGGAATTTTTTACTGCTGTGTCAAGAGATATGGATGATGATCTTGCTGCTGTGTCACTGCATATGCTTTCCAGGCTTCTGATGAGATACTATAACAAAAAGACAAATCCATATCTGGAACGTGCGATTATGACAGGCATAACAAGAGTCAGCAAAGAGAGTATTTTTTCTGATTTGAATAATCTGAGTGTAGTAACCGCGACTTCAGATAAGTATGCGGATGCCTTTGGATTTACACAGGAAGAAGTTTCGGCTGCACTTCATGAATTCGGGCTGTCTGGCATGGAAGAATATGTCAGGGACTGGTATGACGGTTTTACTTTTGGAAATAAGACAGGCATTTACAATCCATGGTCTATTATTAGTTTTTTAAGTGAAAAAAAGCTGTGCTGTTACTGGGCAGATACAAGCAGCAATGCACTGGTCAGTAAACTGGTGCGCGAAGGAAGCAGGAACATTAAGACTGCCATGGAAGAACTGCTTGCGGGGGGGGTACAGTCTGCGCAGGTATTGATGAACAGATTGTATTCAGCCAGCTTGATGAGAGTGAAAGTGCTTTATGGAGTCTTCTGCTTGCAGGAGGGTATTTAAAAGCAGTAAAACACACATTTGATCAGGAAACCGGATATGAGGAATATGAGCTGAAGCTTACGAATAAAGAGGTAAGGCTGATGTTCCGGAATATGATAGAAGTCTGGTTCAAGGGAAAAGGTACGGCATACAGTGATTTTATCAGGGCGCTTCTGGCGGATGATAAAAAAGCGATGAACCGCTATATGAGCAGGGTTGCGCTGGAAACATTCAGCAGGTTTGCGTTTGAAGGTAAGAAAGTGCTGATTGGGTAATACGTTTTAAATTGTCCGAACGCCGGACGGAGCGGTGCCTGCAAAAAGTATGAGCAGACGATCATTATGATTACGCATAACCGGAGCATTGCACAGACTGCCGACAGGGTTTTAAATGTATCGGACGGTGTGCTGACTGATTTGGGGAGGTGCCGCAAATGAAATTAAATATTTGCGTCTTTAGACTATTGTATTGACGATTATATCGAAAAACATGACGATTATCCTGCGCCCCTTTCAAAACGAAATGGGCGCTTTTATAATATGATAGGGAAAAATTTACGAAAGAGACGAAAATATGTATCAAATAGCGCTTTGTGATGATGAAAAAACAGAACTGGATAAAACACAGGCTATGCTGGCAGATTATAAAAAGAAGCATCCGGAATGTGAAATCGCATCCGAATGCTTTTTGGATGCTGCGCAATTGCTGGAACGGGTTCAGGAACATGGGTATATGCCGGATATTTTGCTGCTGGATATTTATATGCCTCATAAAACAGGGATTTGTGTGGCAAAAGAGCTGCGCAGACTAGGAAATGAGTGCCGGATCATTTTTTTAACATCTTCCACGCAGCACGCGCTGGAGGCATTTGGGGTAAATGCTTCGCAGTATCTTGTGAAACCGATTGCAAAAAAGCGGCTGTTTAATACTTTGGACGGCCTGATAGGAGAAATTGCGGAAAACCGTAAAAGGTATCTGCTGCTTCGGATTGATGGGCGGCTGCGCAGGATTTTGCTGGATCATATTGTTTTTTGTGAAGCGCAGGGAAAACGCCAATGCCTGCATCTGGCGGACGGAACGCAGGAGGTTTTGCGCATGACGATTAGCCAGCTGTCAGAAATGCTTTCCGGGTATGAAGAATTTATCAAAGTCGGGGCTTCTTATATTGTGAGTCTGGCCCATATAGACAGTTTGAACGCACACGTTGTCTGTATGGATGACAAAACAAGCATCTATCTGCCGAGAGGCGCGTACAAGCCGCTGCGTGACAAATATTTCACTTATTATTGCGGGGGAGGGGTAGAAACAAGCATTAGACTGTAAAATAATCCGAAAAAAATGCGGTTTGCGCGTTAAGTCTTCCAAACACGGTTTGTATGAGATAAAATAGCACAAACAAGTGAGAGGAGACGATACTATGTTGCGTGTAAAGATTTTCCAGTTCCTTAGGGCGCTGAATGCACTGGCCGCATCTTATATGGCGGGAAAATGGGCGGTCGGCTATGCCTTTCAGGAACGCGGTTATGATGCGGTCGGCAGTGAATATATGTTTGCACTAGCCACTTACCTGATTGTTTTTAAGGTATCCGGATTTTTGTTTGTCAGGAAGAAAAAGAAGGAGGTCTGCTGCGACGGCAGGCAAAAAGACGGCAGGCGGATGAAGCGGACAGCAGGCTCCCGTGATCTGCACTCCCTGCTTTGCGGAGAATACATCTCACGAAAACCGGACATAGGGAGTGGAATGAATACGGAAGGGAGTATGGAATGTTAGGCGGATCTTTTTGGGTAGCTATGCTGCGGAATGGACTTAGCGCATTTCTTCTTATGGCAGTATTCCTGCTTCTGGATCGTCCCAGGCTGCCAATGAAAAAGACGATTTTATATTATGTGGTTTACGGAACGGGCCTGAATTTTTTATACAGTTTGTGGTATATGGTTTCCATTCGGAGTTTTGTTAAGTTCTCCGGTCTGAGCGCTCTTTTGCTGGTTGGAATATTTTGCTTTGCAATGAGCGGAGAGGGGATTTATCTGTCTTTGTACAAAATGGCGCTTGCTTTTTATTTACTGGCTGTCTGCGTTGCATTGGGAATTGATATTTCCAGGCTGTGGTTTGATGGGAACCGATGGGTGGATTTGCTGATACGGGTTGATATTACTGTTATTGCCATTTTGCTCGTAGCAGTAAAATTCCGCAAGTCGTTTTTATATAATTTGGATTTTTTGCGGGAAGAGATGGATCTGTTTAGCGCTGTAACGATGCTCATTTCAATTATGGTAGCTTCCCTTATTATATTTTGGCCAAATGAACAGCCAATATCTATGGGGAATATCGTACGTCTGCTTGTGAATTTATTTATGGCTGGAATTGTTCAGTATACCATATTTCATCTGTATATCCATCTTGGGAAAGAGCATATTTATCAGGAAGAAAACCGTATTCTTGCCATGAACGAACAGCTTTTGCGCTTTCAGTGCTCCCTTGCACAAGAGGCGGAGGAAAGAGCGGCAAGGATTCACCATGATGTCCGCCACCACTGTCTGTTAATCCAGGATTATGTCAAAAAGGGGGAGACGGACCAGCTATTATATTATTTGAACCAGTATATTGAAGATGTGGAGAGTGCGGGCGTAAAACGGATCTGTGAAAACAGGACTATAAACAGTATCCTTTCGGTCTATGCCAGACAGGCGGAAATGAATGGCACGAAAGTAGAAATGGATGCTGCCGTAGCGGAACATTCTCCGGTGCGTGATATTGATCTGGTTGCAATTCTTGCGAATGTATTTGAAAATGCCATTCACGGCGCAGGACAATCCGGGGCTGCAGATGCGAAAATCAAAATGAGCATCAGGCAAAAAGGGCATAAACTGGTAATCCAATGCAGAAATACCATTCGGCCAGGACAAAGGTTTGAAGGGGAGGCAGGGATTGGGATGGCAAGCATCCGTAAGACAGCGCAGCGTTACGACGGAGAAACGGATTTCAGCGTGGAAGACGGGATGTTTGTAACAAGGATTTTGCTCAATATAGAGTCAAATGCAGAATCAAATGCAGAATCTTAGAGCGTGTCTTAAAAATCCCAATACGAAAAGTTAAGGCGCATGGATTCAAATGATACCGAAAAAAATGCATTCTGTGCCAGATTGCTGATATGAAAGATATGAAATGATATAATGGCCAAAATCGGAACTAAATGATGTTACGGTCATTTATCATTATGTAAGGAGGATTCAAAATGAAACAGAAAAGTGTTTGCCGCGCATGGAAAGTATGTGTGGGAAAGGGCAGGAGGCGGCTGTATCAAAAGGTGCTGGCGGTTTCTTTGTCTGCTGCAATAGCAGTTTCTCTGCTGCCGGCAAATATAACGCAGGCAGCAGCTGCAGCGAAGCCGTATGTGAGTATGCGTACTACGTTTAAGACGCTGCAGATCGGGCAGAAAAATCGTATGACGCTGAAAAACAATACGGCAGGATGGAAGATCCAAAAGATATCTACAAACGACAAAAGTATTGCGGCGGTATCCGAAAAGACAGAAAAAAGCTTTCAGATTCAAGGGAAAAAATTGGCAGGACGACGGTAAAGGCGGTATTGAAAACCACGTCCAGAAAAAAACATACGTCCAAAACCGTAAGATGCAGAGTAAACGTTATTGCGGCAGAGGATACGGTGCCAGCGCCGGAACCGGAACAGCAGACACCGGTTACAGAAGCAGAGGTTTCCACACAGGAGCAGCTGGACCAGGCGCTTTTGAATGCGGGTCTGAAAAAGCTTACGATTGCTTCTGAAAATGCGGCAAAATTCGTAATTCCTGCAGGCTCCTATAAAAATGTCAGCCTGATTGTAAATGCGCCTGCCGCAGACATTGAGAACAGCGGAGTGTTCCAGTCCGTGGAAATCCGTGCGGTAAAACCGGATACATGGTTTGAGAAGGTAGTCGGCAATGTGATGCGGGTTACTGCAAAAGCGGCCCGTATCATCGTAAATCCGGGCGCACATATGAAAGAACTGACATTTTCGCAGCCAGATGCTGACGTAAAGCTGGAAGTAAACGGAAAAGCAGATCAGATTCGTATTCAGTCTAAAATGAAACTGGATGTATCTGGTAAACCGGAGGATGATTTGTCTGTATCAGTAGAGCAGACAGCAGCAGATACACAGATCGTATCCGAAACGCCGCTGGAGCTCTCGCTGCATGCCGCTGCAGCGCTGACGTTTGAAAAGGGAGCCGAGGGCAGCATTGTGTCTCTGGTGACAGCAGGCATCAAAGCAGCTATCAGCAATCTGACATCGAAAATTATTTCGGTGAAACGTCCAAATGGAACGTCTGCGAATGTCAATGCAGGACAAAAGGATATGCAGATATCTTCTGACGCTGCGCAGAATACAGGCTCTTCTTCGTCTGGCTCTTACTGGAGAACGGGTTCTGGTTCGGCTTCTGGCTCTGGTTCTGGTTCCGGATCGGGTACAGGTTCCGGATCGGGTACAGGCTCCGGATCAGGTTCCGATGCAGAGGATACAGATAAAAATGGTATACCAACACCTTCCATGGAGGATATTCAAAAGGGGGTTAAGGCGGTATGTGAAGCGATCACAATCGGCAAAGATGGTGATAATTCAAAAGTGTACTGGGAAACATATTATGTTCTGAAAGAAAATGTGACGTTTTTTGAAGACCGGCCGGAACTGGAGATGCAGTATAGTATAGGCACGGGAGATCAAAAACAATGGCATTCGAGCGTGGGAGCTATCTCCACCCGTTCTACAATGTCTGGCAAAATCAACGAATATAAACTGGCAGGAAACACCAGGAAAACGAGCAGTATGAGGGCGTATTTCCGCTTTGCAGATAAAGAGAAAGAAACCGGAGGTGAGGAGATTGAGGTTTCGATTCAGACATGGAATGAAGAGGTGATCGGACAGTATCTGCGGGATTATATGAATATCCGTGAGGAGCAATATAAGGAAAAACCATTTTCCATAAATATTCCGGTTTCTACCGTGCAGGACAATGGATTGATCATGGTTTATGACAAAGAGAAGAAGCCGTATCCCACAGAACTAGTGGAACTGCCGCAATGGACAGGAGACGGACCAAAGATTCCAAAGATTCAGGCAGAGGAAGTGCTGAAAAACGCAATTTCTGTAGGAGAAATCAAAACTACGGTTATTATCAGCGGATCCAGTCTGGAAGATCTGCAGAATAAAAATGGGAAGTTTTACCTTAAGGCGGAGGTTCCGATTGCTCCATTACCGATTCCGGACGAATTGCCGGGTGGAAAATTCAAATGGAATGACTCTTTCAATCGAGGGGACTTTAAGGAGATAACGGAAAAACGAACATTCCGGTCTGTATTCGCTAAAAACGATCAGTTTTTTGGTTCGGTAGATTCGTATAGTAACGGTGAGAAAGAAATTGACATGACGTTCTGTTATGAGACAGCAGGCGGAGAGAAATATATGCCGGAGCCGCTTCATGAAGGTGAAGAAGCAACAGACAAAGGAATTGAAGAATCTGAGGTTACTTTGATAGTTTACGATAAAGCACTGGAAGACAGGTGTATGCAGAAACTGGAAGAAGAGCTTGGAAAGCTGACGGAAGAGCCGCAGAATGTCAGCTATCAGTTTACAATAACAGACTTTGGAGTGGAAGGCAATATCATCAAGGCTGTGGATACGACGACGATTGAAGCGAAAGCGATAGAGAGTACTGATATTTTGGAAGATGAATGGAAAAATACATATCCGAGATAATTTAACTGAATAGAGGAAATCTTATTCAGTCCAGTGAAAAAGAGGCTGTTGCATTAAGAAATATTATACAAGATATAGTTATTTAAATCGTTCTTTGATACTATATCATGTATGTGTTTGCTTAGTGCGACAGCCCCTTTTCAATTAATCTATCAGCAGTTTGGAGGTATCTGGCATATGCAGCCGGTCAGTATGTGTACACTTATATGTAAAATAATTTATTTGTGAAACATTGTCCCGGTTCTGCCCTGAATAGCATCCCTGGATTTTTCCAGCAGAGTAATTAAAGCCGTGCGGCCAGGTTTGGAACCAGCGAATTCAACGGCTGCTTCCACCTTTGGCAGCATGGAGCCTGGAGCGAAATGGCCTTCTTTTATGTACTGTTCAGCTTCTTCTACAGATACGTCTTCCAGCCATTTTTCATCCGGTTTTCCAAAGTTTAAAGCCACTTTTTCAACGGCTGTTAAAATAATCAGGTAATCGGCATCCAGTTCTTTTGCAAGCAGACAGCTCGCAAAATCTTTGTCGATAACGGCGCTGGCACCTTTTAAGTGGTTACCCTGTCTGGTGACCGGGATTCCGCCGCCGCCGCAGGCGATCACGAGGCTGCCTGAATTTACCATTGTGCGGATGGTTCCGATTTCAACGATTTCGACTGGCTTTGGTGAAGCAACGACACGCCGCCAGCCTCTGCCGGAGTCTTCTTTCATAACGTAATGGAAATTTTCTTCCATTATTTTAGCCTGTGCTTCGTCCACGAATCTGCCAATCGGTTTGGATGGCGACTGGAAAGCCGGGTCGTATTCGTCGACGCGTACCTGTGTAATCATGGTAGCGACCGGAATGTCTTCGATACCGCGGTTTAACAGTTCTTCACGCAGGGCGTTCTGTAAATCATAGCCGATATAAGCCTGGCTCATGGCTACGCAGACAGAAAGCGGGGTATTTGGCTGCTGGGCGTCCTCGTGTGTCAGGGCTATCATAGCGTTGTTTACCATGCCGACCTGCGGGCCGTTTCCGTGTGCTACGACGACTTCACAGCCTTCTTCAATTAAATCAACAATGGCTTTTGCCGTAATTTTTACGGCAGCCATTTGTTCTGGAAGTGTATTTCCAAGTGCATTGCCGCCGAGGGCAATGACAATTCTTCTTTTTTTGGACATATTTGAAATCCCCCTGTAACAATTCAGACAGGTCTGCGCAAAGTCCGTCCGGCTGGACAGTACCTGCGCAGACTGTTCAGAATCAGTGAAGTTTATAGGAAAAAACTTATTTCATTATTCTTGGAGTGCTTTTTTCTTCCAGTTTCTTTAAAATATCAGCCGGATCTGCAAATTTTGCAAGGAAAATCATGGCAGCAATGATATATGGCTTGAAGCTGGCTTCTTTATAAAGAGGATTGCGGTAACGGTCAAATACAGTAGCGTCTACTTCGCCTTCGTCACAGCTTACGCCAGTGATGTCAGCAGGCAGGCAGTGCATGTACAGAGCTTTGCCGTCTTTTGTTGTTTTCATCAGTTCTTCGGTGCATGCCCAGTCTTTGTGCTGTGCGTTCTGTGCGAGAAGTTCTTTTTCCAGAGCTTTGATGCCTTCGGTGTCGCCGTTGCCATACAGTTCTGTACGTTTTTCCATGGCAGCAAACGGAGCCCAGCTCTTTGGATATACGATGTCTGCATCTTTGAATGCTTCAGCCATATTGTTTGTCTTTGTAAAAGTACCGCCGGATTTCTTTGCGTTTTCTGCTGCAACTGCTTCTACTTCAGGGAAAATTTCATAGCCTTCTGGATGAGCCAGTACAACGTCCATGCCAAAACGGCTCATCAGCCCGATAATTCCCTGAGGAACGGACAGCGGTTTGCCGTATGAAGGAGAGTAAGCCCATGTCATAGCGATTTTTTTGCCTTTTAAATTTTCTACGCCGCCAAATTCATGGATGATGTGCAGCATGTCAGCCATAGCCTGTGTCGGGTGGTCAATATCGCACTGCAGGTTTACAAGGGTCGGTTTCTGTTCTAAGATGCCGTCCTGATTTCCCTGTGTTACAGCGTCTACAACTTCATGCATGTATTTGTTGCCTTTTCCGATATACATATCATCACGGATACCAATGACATCTGCCATAAAAGAAATCATGTTTGCGGTCTCGCGGACTGTTTCGCCGTGTGCGACCTGAGACTTGCCTTCGTCTAAATCCTGTACTTCCAGACCTAACAGGTTGCAGGCAGAAGCGAAAGAGAAGCGTGTACGTGTGGAGTTATCGCGGAATAAAGAAATTCCAAGGCCGCTTTCAAATACTTTTGTAGAAATATTGTTTTCACGCATAAAACGAAGCGCATCTGCAACTGTAAAAACAGCTTCGATTTCGTCATCTGTCTTTTCCCATGTAAGGAAGAAGTCACCGTTGTACATTTCTTTGAAATTTAAAGCGTTTAATTTGTCAATGTAATCCTGTAATGTTTTCATAGTTCCCATAATAAGAATCCTCCTGTAATAAATATTGTTTTTGCTTAGAGCGGCAGCCCCTTAAATCTTTATTTAAAATATTCTGCCGGAAGCGCTGCGTATACTGCTGCGCATGTAACGAGGTCCTGTTTCCAGGTCTTTTCGTTCGGTGCATGTGCCTGTGCTTCTGCGCCAGGGCCGAATCCGATACATGGGATATTGTTTCTGCCCATAATCGATACGCCGTTTGTAGAGAATGTCCATTTGTCTGTCAGCGGGCGTGCCTGACGCATTTCGAGCGTATCTGCAGCGCCGATGCGCTTGTCGCCGTAAAGACCTTTGTAAGCAGCTTCTAAGGACTGTGTTACTTTGTGATCCTTTGGAATCGCCCAGGTAGGGAAGTAGCATTCAATTTCGTAAACACATCCGGTATAAGACGGACGGTCATAATTATACATGGATACGACTACGTCGCCGCCGTATTTTTTTACACTTGGAAGAGCGCGGATTTCATCCAGGCAGCTTTCCCATGTTTCGCCGAATGTCATGCGGCGGTCTAAAGAAATCGAGCAGGAATCAGCTACTGCGCAGCGGCTTGGGGAAGTGTAAAAAATCTGAGAAACGGTAACAGTACCGCGTCCTAAAAATCTTGCTTCTTCCCAGTCTTTGTTGTATTTTTCATCCAGCATTTTTACAAGGCCTTTGATTTCTGTGCCGTCTTCTGCATCATTTTCGTTTAATGCGCGGATGTCCTGTAAAATATCTGCCATTTTGTAAATCGCATTGTCGCCGCGTTCCGGTGCAGAACCGTGACAGGAAACGCCTCTGACATCTACACGGATTTCCATACGTCCTCTCTGTCCGCGGTAGATGCCGCCGTCGGTAGGCTCTGTAGATACGACAAATTCCGGGCGTACCTTGTCTTCGTTAATAATATACTGCCAGCAGAGTCCGTCGCAGTCTTCTTCCTGAACAGTGCCGACTACCATGATTTTGCATCCCTGCGGAATCAGGTCTAAGTCTTTCATGATCTTTGCGCCGTATACAGAAGATACGATGCCGCCGCACTGGTCCGATACGCCGCGGCCGCCGATTTCTGTATCGTTTTCATAACCTTCGTATGGATCAAAGTCCCAGTTTTCCAGGTTTCCGATGCCTACGGTATCAATATGTGCATCGTATGCTATAATTCTGTCGCCGGTACCCATGTAGCCGATGACATTACCCTGCGGGTCAATCTGCACTTCGTCGAATCCTGCTTTTTTCATTTCGGCAGCAATTGTTTCGATATGAGCTTTTTCGTCGCAGCTTTCGCCAGGATTTTTTACAATGGCACGTAAAAATGCGTTCATATCCTTTCCATATCCTTCTGCTGCTGCTTTAATCTTTTCAAAATCTGACATGAATTAGTTCCCCCTCTTAATTTTCAATTCATATGTATCTGTTATTTAATGTCTGCAAATGGTTCTTTGTCTGTGCCGCATAAACCTTCCCATGTAATTTCACGGAAACGGTCCGGGTCTGTATCGCCTTCAGAAGATACAAGAAGCACTCTGGAATTTTCATCCAGCTTCAGCGCATCTTTTAAGTCTTTGTATTCCGGCATGGTCATCACTGCATGCAGAAGACCCATAGTAACGGAGCCGGATTCTCCGGAAATCACCCTTTCGTCGCCGCGAGCCGGTGAACTGTAAATACGGGTTCCGTTTGCGCTTACCCAGTCCGGACAGGATACAAATACGTCCACGTGGTTTTTTAAAATATCCCAGGATACGGTATTTGCTTCTCCGCAGGCAAGACCTGCCATAATGGTCAGCATGTCGCCGGTTACATTGACGCGGCTTCCGTCAGCTTTCACTGCAGACTGGTACAGGCAGTCAGCTTCACCGGCTTCCACAACAGCCATAACTGGCGGATTGTCTGCAAAACGGTTGGAAAAATAACCGACTACAGCGCCTGCCAGAGAACCTACGCCTGCCTGGATAAAGATATGGGTCGGACGGCAGCCGTCTGCTTCCAGCTGCTGGTCTGCTTCCAGTGCGAGTGTTCCGTAACCCTGCATAATCCAGGTCGGGATCTCTTCATAGCCGTCCCAGGCAGTATCCTGTATGATAATGCCGCGTTCGGCTTCACTTGCTTCTTTTGCAGCAAGCCGTACACAGTCGTCATAATTCATATCCTCGATTGTCACGGTCGCATTTTCTTTCGCGATATTTTCAAGACGTGTCTGTGTGGAACCTTTTGGCATGCGGACAACGCATTTCTGGCCCAGCCTGTTTGCTGCCCATGCTACGCCGCGTCCATGGTTTCCGTCAGTTGCAGTAAAAAACGTAGCCTGGCCGAAGGAATCGCGCAGCTGGCTGGAGGTCAGGAAATTGTAATCTGTCTCACTGACATCTTTTCCGGTTTCTTTTGCGATATATCTGGCGATTGCATAAGAGCCGCCAAGTACTTTAAATGCATTCAGGCCGAAACGGTATGATTCGTCTTTAACATAGACGCGGTTTAAACCGAGCAGTCCTGCCAGTCCGTCCAGACGGGTCAGCGGTGTTACGGCATACTGTGGAAAACTTTTGTGGAAGCGGCTTGCTTTCTCCATTTCCTCTAAGGACATGTTTGCAAGCTGGGTGTCATTACTTTTGGTAATGTGATTAGGAACCCATTTGATGCAGGCTCCGGATGATTTGCTCATGGTTAGCTCCTCCTTCGCGTGAAAATGATGCTGATGTGCGGCACATTGTTATGTGACGGCTGATTTGCAGATGTGTTAATTGTCTCCCCTGGTTATCATTATAGCAGCAGTTTTGAAAAATGCAATATGAAAATGAAAAAAATTTCTTATGATGCGAAAAAATTTTCAATAGGGGATGTATATACAATGAAAAAAATTTATCACAAAAAAAATTTTTTCACAAAAAGGATTGCAAATTGGCAATAAGGATGATAATATGGACTCAATGAAAGCGGCATTTGTTAAAAATGCACGAGAGTTGCAGAATGAAGGTTTGATGCTTATTGTTAAAAAGCATGAAGCTCCAGGCGGAGGATCTCCCTACAGTTTATTCCGGCTGGGGTATAACAGCAGTTTTGAAAATTAAAAATCGGGTGCAGCTGTGAGAAGATCTGCGTGGCTGCAGTTGTTTTATGGGCGTTTATTCATGTTTATTTATAATCTAAGAAAACAAGAAACGCCGGGAGGGAGGAGGAACTTATGGACGGACAGACAGGAGGCGGAAACGCAGCAGCGGAATTATTCAGGCTGGACGGAAAACCTTCGGTGGCGCAGGCGCTTCCGCTTGCGCTGCAGCATGTGGTGGCGATGATTGTCGGATGCGTGACGCCGGCTATTATTGTATCGGGTGCAGCCGGACTTTCGCCGCAAGACTCTGTAATACTGATTCAGGCAGCGCTTGTGATGTCGGCGGTTACAACGCTGGTACAGCTTTATCCGCTTCTGCGCGGAAAGAAGATTTCGATCGGGTCCGGGCTTCCGGTTATTATGGGAATCAGTTTTGCATATGTGCCTACGATGCAGGCAGTTGCAGGCGATTTTGGAATTGCGGCAATTTTTGGAGCGCAGATCATAGGCGGTATCGTTGCTGTGATTGTAGGTATTTTTATCAGGCAGATCCGGAAATTTTTTCCGCCGTTAATCACCGGTACGGTTGTATTTGCCATTGGACTGTCGCTGTATCCTACGGCAATTAATTATATGGCAGGCGGTGTGGGCAGCGAAAATTATGGTTCCTGGCAGAACTGGTTTGTCGCACTTGTTACACTGACGATTGTAACGGGATTGAACCATTATGGCAAAGGAATCTGGAAACTGTCTTCAATATTAATCGGGATTATAGCAGGATATGCAGTATCGCTTTGTTTTGGAATGGTTGATTTTTCATCCGTATCAGATGCTTCGCTGTTCCAGCTGCCGATTCCGCTGCATTTTGGGGTAGAATTTGAAGTTTCTTCCTGTGTGGCGATTGGCGTTTTATTTGCTATTAATTCCATTCAGGCAATTGGCGATTTTACAGCAACGACTACCGGAGGAATGGACCGGATGCCGTTAGATGAAGAGTTAAACGGCGGAATCGTAGCTTACGGAATCTGCAATATTGTCTGCCCGTTATTTGGCGGACTGCCGACTGCGACATTCAGCCAGAATGTGGGAATTGTATCTTCTACGAAGGTAGTGGCAAAAAGGGTGTTCGGCATTGCGGCAGCAATCCTGCTG
Organism: uncultured Eubacterium sp.; assembly: GCA_910580075.1. Lineage (GTDB taxonomy): Bacteria > Bacillota > Clostridia > Lachnospirales > Lachnospiraceae > Eubacterium_J. Next base: position 13,720 of record CAJTVR010000046.1, read on the forward strand.
GCAGCCGGGCTGATTCCAAAGTTTTCTTCGATACTGACGACGATTCCAAGCTGTGTGCTCGGAGGAGCTACGGTATCGGTGTTTGCGTCAATTGCGATGACGGGCGTCAAGCTGGTAACGGCTTCGCCGATGAATTATAGAAACACAACGATTGTCGGGCTGGCAGTTGCGCTTGGCATGGGAATTACACAGGCAAATGCAGCGCTGGCAAGTTTTCCGGCATGGGTGACAACCATATTTGGAAGATCTCCGGTCGTGCTTGCTACAATCGTTGCAATTATTTTAAATCTGGTGCTTCCAAAAGGACCGGAAGACCATGCGATTGAAATTATGAAAAAGGAGGGGGCAGGCTGATGTTAGTAATCGGAAATGGCAGACTGTTTACAAGGGATGAAAATTTACCATATATTGAAAATGGTGCGGTAGCAGCTGACGGGACGAAAATTGCTGCGGCAGGCACTACGGAATCAATCAGAAATACATATAAAGATGCTGAATTTATAGATGCAAAAGGCGGAGTGATTATGCCTGCGTTTATCAATACACATGAGCATATTTACAGTGCCATGGCAAGGGGATTGAGCATAAAAGGATACAATCCGAAGGGATTTCTGGATATTTTAGACGGGCAGTGGTGGACGATTGACCGTCATCTGACACTTGCACAGACAAAATACAGCGCTATGGATACGATGATTTCCTGTATCCGCAACGGCGTGACTACGATTTTTGACCACCATGCGAGCTTTGGGCAGATTAAAGGCAGCCTGTTTGAGATTGCCCAGGCAGCGAAGGAACTGGGCGTGCGTTCGTGTCTGTGCTATGAAATATCTGACCGTGACGGCATGGATAAGGCCAGGGAAGCGGTTATGGAAAATGCAGAATTTATCCGTTATGCATTAAAAGATGATACAGATATGATTGCAGGCATGATGGGAATGCATGCGCAGTTTACGATTTCGGATGAAACAATGGCTCTTGCAGCAGCAAATAAACCGGAAGAGGCAGGGTATCACATCCATGTGGCAGAAGGTATTGAAGATCTGCATGACTGTCTGAAAAAATACGGCAAACGGATTACAGACCGTCTGATGGACTGCGGAATTCTCGGGGAGAAGACGCTGCTCGGGCACTGCATTTATATCAATCCGCATGAGATGGATTTAATTAAAGACACGGATACCATGGTCGTGCACAATCCGGAATCTAATATGGGAAATGCCTGCGGCTGTCCTCCGACAATGGAGCTTGTAAAGCGGGGCATTCTGACCGGGCTTGGAACAGACGGATATACGCATGATATGACAGAATCGTTTAAGGTGGCAAACGTACTGCACAAACATCATTTATGCGATGCGAATGCAGCATGGGGCGAAGTGCCGAAGATGCTGTTTGAAAATAATGCTGCCATTGCAAACCGCTATTTTAAGACTCCGCTTGGCGTATTAAAGGAAGGTGCAGCAGCAGATGTGATTGTTGTGGACTACGATCCTCCGACACAGCTGGATGAAACAAATATTAACGGGCATATTCTGTTTGGCATGACCGGACGGGACGTGGTGACAACAGTAGGCAATGGAAAAGTGCTGATGCAGGACCGGGAAGTGAAAGTGGCAGATGTGAAAGAAGTGATGGCGAAGTGCCGGGAAGAATCTGCAAAACTGTGGAAGAGTATTAATGGATAAGTTTGGATTTTTAGATTGAGGAGGACATATTTATGAGTGATATTATGACATGCATGCCGTTTGCACAGTTACTGAACTGGGTAAGGACAGAGCATGATACAAAGGGGACAGTTTTTGGCGTCCACAGACCATATACGGCAGCCGGAAAAGACTGGCATGTTTTTGACAGGAAGCTGGAAACGCCGATTGGGCCTGCAGCAGGACCGAACAGCCAGCTTGCGCAGAACATTGTGGCAGCTTATTATGCCGGCAGCCGGTTTTTCGAACTGAAAACGGTGCAGACTATGGACGGTGCAGAGCTTGCGGCATGCATAAACAAACCTTGTATCAAAGCAGACGATGAGGCTTATAACTGCGAGTGGTCGACAGAACTGTACGTTCCGCAGGCGCAGGATGAGTATATCAAAGCGTGGTTCCTGCTCGCATTTGCAGCAAAAGAATACGGCCTTGGCAGCATGGACGGATATCAGTTTAATATCAGCGTCGGATATGACCTGGCCGGGATTCAGTCAGAAAAAATTAATACTTTTATAGAAAATATGAAAAATGCAGCCGGAACAGAAATGTTTCAGGAATGCAAAGCACAGCTGCTGGCACATGCAGATGAATTTAAGCATATGACAAAAGAAGATATCGAAAAGATTCCGGCGCAGATCTGCAATTCGGTTACAATATCCACACTGCACGGCTGTCCGCCGAAGGAGATTGAAAGCATTGCGAGTTATCTGCTGACAGAAAAGAAGATGCATACGTTTGTAAAATGCAATCCGACTCTGCTCGGCTATGAGTTTGCAAGAGAAACGCTTGATAAGATGGGCTATGATTATATTGCATTTGGAAGATTTCACTTTGAAGACGACCTGCAGTATGCAGACGCTGTGCCGATGCTGCAGCGGCTGATGAAACTTTCGGATGATATGGGCCTTCAGTTTGGCGTTAAAATCACAAATACGTTTCCGGTAGATGTAAAGGCCGGCGAGCTTCCGAGCGAGGAAATGTATATGTCCGGCAAATCGTTATTCCCTCTTTCGATTTCCCTGGCGGCAAAACTGTCACGGGAATTTGACGGGAAACTGCGGATTTCCTATTCCGGCGGTGCGGATGCATTTAATATTGACCGGATCATCGGCACGGGCGTATGGCCGGTAACTGTAGCAACGACGATTTTAAAACCGGGCGGCTACCAGCGTCTGAAACAGATGGCAGAGCTGGCGGACGGACTGGATAACCAGGATTTTAAAGGCATAGATGCAGAGGCGTTAACCCGTCTGGCAGAAGAAGCCGTAACAGACAGGCATCATATCAAACCGGCTAAAATGCCGGTTTCCAGAAAATCAGAAGAGAAAGTGCCGCTGATGTTCTGCTTTACGGCACCTTGTGAAGATGCGTGTCCGATTCATCAGGAAATTACGACTTATGTAAAACTGGCCGGCGAGGGACGTTATGAGGATGCACTCAGGGTTATTTTAAACCGTAATGCGCTGCCGTTTATAACAGGAACAATCTGTGCACACGGATGCCAGAGCCACTGTACCCGCAATTTTTACGAGACTCCGGTACAAATCCGTGATACAAAACTGCAGTGTGCACAGAAAGCATTTGACAGTGTAATTGACAGCATCCGTCCTGTGGGTTCATGCAGTAAAAAAGCAGCAGTAGCCGGTGCAGGCCCGTCCGGTATGGCAGCAGCTTTTTATCTGGCAAGACTCGGCGTGAAAGTGACGGTTTATGAGAAACGGAACAGACCTGGCGGAATTGTCAGCGCTGTTATTCCGGATTTTCGAATTGACGATAGTGTAATAGAAAAAGATGCAGCGCTGTTAAAACAGCTCGGCGTAGAAATGATATACGGAAAAGAGGCTCCGCCTGTTGCGGAATTAAAACAGTCCTATGATGCGGTGGTACTTGCCGTAGGCGCTTACAAACGCGGACAGCTGAATCTGGAAGGAAAGCAGGCAGTCAATGCGCTGGAATTTTTAGAGCAGTTTAATGAGAAAAAAGGAAAAGTTCATCTTGGAAAAAATATAGTTGTCATAGGAGGCGGCAATACGGCTATGGATACTGCAAGGGCTGCGAAACGCTGTGAAGGCGCAGAGCATGTCTATCTTGTATACCGCAGGACAAAACGGTATATGCCGGCAGATGAACATGAGCTGCAGCTTGCGTTAGAAGACGGCGTGGAATTTAAAGAACTGCTTGCGCCGGTTAAAATGGAAAACGGAGTACTCGTCTGTGACCAGATGGCTCTGGGCGAAATGGACGAATCCGGAAGAGCAGGCGTTTTTGCAACAGGACAGACGCTGGAAGTGCCGGCAGATACGGTGATTGCAGCAGTCGGCGAGAAAGTACCGTCTGATTTTTATGAAGCAAACGGCATCCATGTAGACAGCAGAGGACGCGCGCTTGTAAATGAAAATCTGGAGACAAATCTTTCCGGCGTTTATGTAATCGGCGACGGACTGTACGGCCCTTCACTCGTAGTCAAAGGAATGGCACATGCAGTAAAAGCAGCAGAAGTAATTGCGGGCCGGGAAATTACCGCCAAAATGAGCGAACCGGTATCTGCAGATGCCATTTACGAAAGAAAAGGCATCCTGACAGAGCCGGGCAGCAAAGCAGAAGCAGACAGATGTCTTGGATGTTCTTCTGTATGTGAAAACTGTGTGGATGTCTGTCCAAACAGGGCAAACATTTCCGTGCGTGTACCTGGTATGGACAGTGCGCAGATTATCCATGTGGATTATATGTGTAACGAGTGCGGCAACTGCAGGAGTTTCTGCCCGTACGCAAGTGCTCCTTATCTGGATAAATTTACACTGTTTGCGAATGAAAAAGATATGGCAGACAGTAAAAATGAAGGATTTACTGTGCTTGACGCAGAGGCAGTCAGATGTAAGGTACGCTATCTTGGCGAAGAATTTATCTGGGAAAAAGGCCAGGACGGCAGAATGTTTGAGGGGCTGCGGATGCTGATTGAAACCGTAGTGCGTGATTATGCTTATCTGCTCGGATAAATAATTCTGTTATTCAGGAGACGCTTCGGGCGGCCGGAGCCGGAAGGAAAAGGTATTCCTTCCGGCTGGCATAAGCAGAATCGATATACCGGCCAAAAGTAAAAAGTTCAGTGAAAGAAGGAATCATATATGAAGCAGTTATTTCGTGGCGGCACCATAGTCAGTGCGGCCGGATGCAAAAAGGCAGATCTTCTGATCCAGGACGAAACCATTCTGTCTGTTGGAAGTTCTCTGTCAGATGAAGACGCTGTAGTCATTGATGTAACAGGAAAATATCTGTTTCCAGGATTTATTGATGCACATACACATATGGATCTGGATGTGTCAGACACTGTTACAGCCGACGGATTTGATACCGGTACAAAGGCAGAGCTGTCCGGGGGCACGACCTGTATTGTAGATTTTGCAACGCAGAACAAAGGCGAAAGCCTGGCGTGTGCATTAAAAAACTGGCATAAAAAAGCAGATGGAAAGGCAAGCTGTGATTACGCGTTTCATCTGGCGCTGTCAGACTGGAATCCGGATATATGTGCGGAACTTGGGGAAGCAGTAAAGGCCGGCATCTGTTCTTTCAAACTGTATACGACTTATGATGCTATGGTAGTTGACGATAAGGCTGTTTATGAAATTCTGACACGTTTAAAAGAACTGGGCGGTATTGCAGGCATTCATTGTGAAAATAAGGGGATGATAGATGCCCGCCTGGATCAGGTGCTGCTGGAAAAAAAGAACCGCCGCAGTGTGGCCGATTATCCGTTTACACGTCCTGCGCTGGCAGAAGCGGAAGCGGTAAGCCGGATCCTGAAAATTGCAGCCTGTGTGGATACGCCGGTTATCATTGTGCATTTAAGCTCGAAAGAGGGTTACGAAGAAGTGATGCGGGCCAGGGAAAATGGCCAGACTGTATATGTGGAGACCTGTCCGCAGTATCTGCTCTTAGATGAGAGCCGGTATATGGAAGAGGCTGGCCAGGCCAGAAAGTATATGATTGCTCCGCCTCTGCGTAAAAAAGCAGATCAGCAGGTGCTGTGGAAGGCTCTGTCAGACGGGCAGATTCAGACGGTCTGTACAGACCACTGCAGCTTTACCGTGCAGCAGAAGGAGGCAGGCAAAGACGATTTTGCAAAGACACCATGCGGAATGCCGGGAGCAGAAGAACGTCCGGCGCTGCTTTATCATTACGGAGTCCGTAGCGGAAAACTGACACCTGAGCAGATGTGTGCATATCTGTCCGAAAACCAGGCAAAACTGTACCGCCTGTATCCAAAGAAAGGATCGCTCCAGCCGGGAAGCGACGCGGATATCGTTGTCTGGGACCCGGAAGCTGAGTGGGAACTGTCTGCCAAAACACAGCAGTCAGCATCAGATTACTGTCCGTTTGAAGGCACACGTCTGACGGGAAGGGCTGTACAGGTATATCTGCGGGGAATGCTAGCGGCAGAATATGGAGAAATTAAAAAAGAATACGCGGGACGGTATCTGACGGCGGTCAGGTAGCTGCTGCATATACAGTTTTACAGACAGCAGAAAGCCGGCTGCTTTTCTTACAGCAGCCGGCATGGCGTTTAAATGCTCAGAATTCAGCCGTTCAGCTTCAGTTCGCTCAGATAACGGTAAATAGTTGCCGAAGAGCAGGAGAACTGTTCTGCAACAAAGGTGATAGCGCCTTTTAACTGAAACAGGCCCTGTTTGTGCAGTTTTTCAATAATGTCCTTTTTTTCCTGCTGATTCAGACGGTCAGCAGGCGTAGGAATGGAAACAGTGGCATCTGCAAACATTTTGTGCATCAGTGACGGAATATCCATGGAAAGATTTTCAGTAATGGGTTCCCGCTTCCGGCTTTCTGAAGAGGCAGCAGGAACCGGAGTAATACTGGAACCTGATTTTTTCAAAACCGGGCAGGATTCGAGATATTCCTGCGGGTGAATTACGGACATCAGGGCGTCATGCAGCTGCAGATACCTGCTGTCATCAAAGTTGATGCATAAAAGCCCGGCCGGATGCCCCTGTGCATCTTTGATAAACATGGTAGAAGAACGCAGCATGCGTCCGTTTTCGGCGATTCCTTTGTAATTGCACAAAAAATCGTCAGTTTCATAGGCTTTATCAATTAACATTTTTAATGATGCATTTGTCAGAGGGCTGCCAATACTCCGGCCGCTGACATGGCTGTTTGCAATAGCAACAATTTTATTATGCTCGGGATTAAGATCATGGAGAACGACCTCATAATCCGGCCCAAGCGTTTTTCCAAGAAACTGGACAATAACGGAGTATTGCTGTAACATATCTGGTGTCATGGTCATTTTCCTTTCTGTCTCGATTTTAATTATTATCTCATGCAGATTTGGAAATTTCAACCAGTTCATGAATTATTTTAAAGCATTTGCTGCTTTAAAACAAAAACATTGCAAAAATAGAGGAGGAAATTATTAATGAAAACAATTTTAAACACAGAAAAAGCGCCAAAGGCAATCGGACCATACTCTCAGGGAATCGATACAGGGAACCTGCTCTTTCTATCCGGTCAGCTTCCGATCGTTCCGTCAGAAGGAAAGATCATAGCACAGGATATTGAAGGCCAGACAAGGCAGGCGTTAGAAAATGTGAAAGCTATTCTGGAATCCGGCGGCTGCAGCATGGACAATGTAGTAAAGACGACAGTATTTCTGAAAAATATTGCAGATTTTGCAAAGATGAATGCTGTCTATCAGGAGTTTTTTACAGAAGGAAATTATCCGGCACGGTCAGCATTCCAGGTTGCAGCGCTTCCGCAGGATGCATTAGTTGAAATTGAAACAGTTGCTTTAAAACCGTAAGCAGTACAAAGAAGAGCAGCGGTTTTTGGCTGGCAGATGTGCACAAAAAGGGCATTTTAAAGGACAGGGAATCAGAATATGCGGACAGGAGCAGTCATAGCTGCAGCAGCCATGTCGGCACGCATGGAGCAGTTTAAGCAGCAGATGAAGATCGGAAACCGGACCATGGCAGAACGCGTGATTGTAAATTTCCAGCAGGCAGGAATCCGGGAGATTGTGATAGTGACCGGACACCGCTGTGAGCAGATTGAAAAGGAACTGCGAAATTTTGGAGTGACATTTTTAAAAAACAGAGATTTTGAATCAACACGGATGTTTGAGTCGGTTAAAATTGGTCTGGAATATATGAAAGACAGATGTGACAGGGTTTTCTTCTGTCCGGCAGATATCCCCTTTTTTATGGCAAATACCGTCGAGGCAATGCTAAGGCAGGATGCAGATGTGGTACAGCCGGTGTATGGAGAAAAAGCCGGACATCCGATTCTGCTGAGTGCCGGCCTGATTCCCCGCATTTTAAGTTATGCAGGGGATGAGGGTCTGAGAGGAGCACTCCGGTCTATAGAAGGACTGAGGCGGATTAGGATTGAGGTGGAAGATGAGGCTGTTCTTATGGATGCAGACACCGGGGAAGCATTTCAAAGACTGGCAGATCTGCATAATGCCAGGCTGATTCATCCGAAAGCAGAAGTTATGCTGGAAAACTGCAGGCCTTTTTTTTGCAGGCAGACAGCAGACCTGCTGTGTCAGATTGCACAAACAGGTTCTGTACGGGAAGCCTGCAGCAGTCTCGGTATATCTTACAGCAAAGGCTGGAGTATTATCAGCGACGCAGAAGATGGTGCCGGATACCGTCTGGTAGAGCGTCAGCCTGGCGGAAAACATGGAGGAAGCGCCGGAGTAACAAAACGGGGGATGAAACTGGCAGAGATGTTTGCTGATTTCGAAACACAGGTCAACAGTGCCGCAGAAGATATTTTCCGGCAAATTTTTTTGAATAGCGAATTGTTTTAAAAAAGTAATCGCTGCCCGGGCTGGTGAAGCGGCGGGCAGCGATGCTAAGATGGAAAAGAAAAGCACAAGGCAAAGCATAGAGCAGACGCGCTGTGAAAGAGAAAACAGTGTGCAGATGAGGAAAGAAGCAGAGGAGGTGATGTCATTATGAAACTAATCAGGACAGAAGATGCTGTCGGACAGGTATTGTGCCATGATATGACACAGATTATCCGTGGTGTGAAAAAAGATGCGGTGTTTCGTAAAGGCCATGTAATTACACAGGAAGATATTCCGGTTCTTCTAAGCATTGGCAAAGAACATATTTATATTTGGGAAAATGATGAAACTATGCTGCATGAAAATGATGCTGCAAAAATACTTTATGACTTATGTAAAAACGATCATATGCGCCCGACAGAAATGAAAGAAGGCAAAATTGAGTTAATTGCAGAATGTGACGGACTGCTGAAACTGGACAGAGATCGATTAAATAAAATCAATGCGCTGGGTGACATGATGATTGCCTGCAGGCATGGGGATTTTCCGGTCCGTAAAGGAGATAAGATTGCGGGAATGCGGGTGATACCTCTTGTCATTGAAAAAGAGAAAATGCAGAAAGCTATAGAAGCAGGCGCTCAGACGCCTGTATTTGAATTAAAACCATTTGTGAAAAAGACGGCCGCAATTGTAACGACTGGAAGTGAAGTTTATTATGGAAGAATTCAGGATACTTTTACACCTGTTGTGGAAGAAAAACTTTCAGAATACGGCATTACTGTTATTGGCCATGAAACCAGCAATGATGATCCTGAAAAAACGGCTGAGGCAGTCAGGCATATGCTTGAACTGGGTGCAGAAATGGTGATTTGTACAGGCGGAATGAGCGTGGACCCGGATGACAAAACGCCGGCGGCTATCCGCAGTGTAACAGAATCTGTTGTTACTTATGGCGCTCCGGTGCTTCCAGGAGCTATGTTTCTGCTGGCTTATACGAAAGATACAAAAGTTCCGGTTATGGGGCTGCCTGGATGCGTAATGTATGCCAGAAGAACGATATTTGATCTGGTGCTCCCGCGGGTAACAGCCGGTGAAAGACTGGAAAAAGAGGACTTTGCCGTGATGGGAGAAGGAGGGCTGTGCCTTTCCTGCCCGGTGTGTACATTTCCAAACTGCGGATTTGGAAAATAGAATAAATAAAGGAAGGTTTTGGGATGCAGGGATTTTTTCAGGCAGTCAGGGAGCTTTCACCAGACTGCAGAAATATAGCAGCGGTGGTGATAGAAGGAGAGTTTTTTGCATGCAGACTGCTGCTTTCAGACGGCAGAATTGTATGGGAGTCTTCGGATTCAGGTCAGAAGGAAAACGGAGAAAAGGCTGGATACGAAGATAGACAGACACGTTACGGATTATTTCGGGAAGAACTTGCTGCACAGTGGGAAAAGCTGCCTGGATGCGGGATTTATGAGTCCGGTTTTGGAAAGATTTTTTGTGAAACACCTGGCAGAGAGAAGAAGATGGTAGTCTGCGGAGGCGGACATGTTTCGATTCCTCTGATTCAAATCGGCCGTATGATGGGATACCGCGTTACCGTATTAGAAGACAGGCCTAAATTTGCAGACAACGCAAGAAAAGCAGGAGCTTCGGAAGTATTCTGCGAACCTTTTGCAGAGAGGCTTGCAAAAATACAGGGAGATGCAGATACCTATTTTGTCATTGTAACAAGAGGACACCGTTATGACCAGGAATGCCTGTTTCATATTGCGGGAAAGCAGCATGCATATATCGGAATGATTGGAAGCAGAAAACGTGCAGCAGCTGTAAAGGCGGCAGTGATAGAACAAGGTGCTGACCCGGCAGTGATAGAATCGGTCTACACACCGATCGGGCTTGCAATTGGCGCACAGACACCAGAAGAAATTGCAGTTGCGATTGCAGCACAGATTATTCAGGTAAAAAGCAAAAAAGAAAGCAGCAGCTTTCCGCCGGAAATGATGGATGCAGTGCTGGATGAAAAAAATGCCGGACAGCCGAAAGTGCTGGCGACAATTATCAGGCGCAGAGGATCTGCACCGCGGGAGGCCGGAGCTAAAATGCTGGTGCTGAAAGACGGGACCTGCCTTGGCACAATCGGAGGCGGATGTGCAGAGGCTGAGATTCAGAATAAAGCGCGCCTGATGATGCGGGAAGGAACGAAAGCTGAGCTGTGCCGTGCGGACCTTTCAGCAGATGCTGCGCAGGAGGAAGGGATGATCTGCGGCGGGGTAATTGATGTGCTGCTGGAACGGGTGTAAGGCGTCAGAAGATTTAGCAGAACAGGTGCAGGGGCATCAGAAAGCATGGCACAGTATGTCATGTTTTAAATAAAGGACAGTTATATGATAGACAGATATGGAAGAACAATTGATTATTTGCGGATTTCTATTACGGATAGATGTAATCTGAGATGCCGTTACTGTATGCCGGACGGGATTCAGGCTGCCCGGGCGGAAGAAATCTTATCGTATGAGGAAATTCAGACAATCTGCCAGGCAGCGGCACGTGCGGGTATCAGCAGACTGAAGATTACAGGAGGAGAACCGCTGGTACGGGCGGACTGTGCACATTTAATCGGAATGCTCAAGCGGATACCCGGTATCCGGCAGGTGACGCTGACAACAAACGGCATCCTGCTGCGGCAGTATCTGCAGCAGCTGTCAGATTCCGGGCTGGATGCCGTTAATATCAGTCTGGATACACTGTCTGAACAGACCTATGAGCAGATTACCGGAAAAAAGGAGCTTGCAAAGGTGCTTGAAAATATCCGCCTGGCTAAAGAGGCAGGGCTTAAGGTGAAAATCAACTGTGTGCTGTTAAGGGGTATCAACGACGGGGAATGGCGGGAACTGGCAGCACTGACAAAGGAGATGCAGGCTGATGTCCGGTTTATAGAAATGATGCCGGTTGGATATGGAAAAAATTTTGAACCGGTTTCAAATATCACTGTTTTAAAGCAGCTGTATGAAATATATCCAGACCTGGAAAAAGATGAGAGTATTCATGGAAACGGTCCGGCCGTTTATTACCGGATCAAAGGGGCGAAAGGAAGCATTGGATTTATCAGTGCCGTTCATGGAAAATTCTGCGACAGCTGTAACCGGATGCGTCTGACTTCTTTTGGAAAATTAAAGCCATGCCTGTGTTATGCAGACAGCGTGGATTTAAAACAGATTCTGCGCAGAGGGCAGGAGAAGATGTCTGAAAAAACAGTGCAGCCGGAGGAAGATTTATACAGGGCTTTTTTGCTGGCAGCGAAGCAGAAACCGCAGATGCATTGCTTTGAAGGAGCAGACGGAGTGACGGAAAAAGGACAGATGGTTCAGATTGGAGGATAGGAATGGGAAAAATTGCAGCAGTCTGCGTTAGTACAAAGCGCGGAACAAAAAAAACAATGGTACAAAGCGCATCTTTAAAGCCGGACTGGGGAATTGAGACAGATGCACATGCGGGAAACTGGCATCGCCAGGTCAGCCTTCTGTCGTTTGAAAAAATAGAAAATTTCCGGGCAGAAGGGGCAGAAATAGAATTTGGGGATTTTGGTGAAAATCTGGTTGTGGAAGGATTTGATTTACGTAAGGTTCCTGTCGGGACAAAAATTCAGGCCGGAGAAGCGCTGCTGGAACTTACCCAGATTGGAAAAGACTGCCACAGCCACTGTGAAATATACAAAGCAATGGGCGACTGCATTATGCCGAGGGAAGGCGTATTTGCGAAAGTGATTCAGGGCGGAACGGTACGTCCGGGGGATGAAGTAACACTGCTGCCGTTAGAGGCAGACCGTCCGTTCACAGCAGCAGTTATTACGCTGAGTGATAAAGGAGCAGCAGGGCAGCGTGAGGACAAAAGCGGGCCGCTGGCAGAAGAAATCCTGTTGCAGAACGGCTATGAGGTGATAGAGGCGTTCCTGTTAGCGGACGACCAGCCGCTGTTAGAGCGGCATCTGTGCCGGCTTGCTGACCAGCGGCAGGTGAATGTGATTTTTACAACCGGGGGAACAGGATTTTCCAGACGTGATATTACACCGGAAGCAACAAAGGCAGTCTGTGACCGGATGGCAGACGGAATCGCGCAGGCAGTACGCCAGTATTCGCTTGGTATTACCGGACGTGCTATGTTAAGCAGGGCAGTATCGGGGATCCGCGGGGGTACACTGATTGTAAATCTGCCTGGAAGCCCGAAAGCGGTCAGGGAAAGCCTGGAATATATACTGCCGCATCTGGGACATGGGCTTGGAATTTTAAGGGGCACGGATGGGGAGTGTGGGTGATAAGGGATGCCTGGAGCTGTGGTTTTTGGGAAGACGGGGGAGATGGCCTCTCGGACGCCTGGGGCTGTGGCTTCTGGGGAAGAGGGGGAGATGGCCTCTCGGACGCCTGGGGCTGTGGCTTCCGGGGAGGGGAACGTCGGACATGTCTGCGTGTTTCGGTTCCAGAATGTAAGAATCCCTAAGCATTCTGCGTGTATGCTGTGATACCGTACGGACCGGCGTCTTGTCCGCCTTCGGCTACAGCCGCCTTTGTGCTGCGCACGTCCTGTTTTTGAGCAGAATGCTAAGGGATTCTAACATTCTTACACAGGCACACGCAGACATGTCCGCCGTTCCCCTCCCCGGAAGCCACAGCCCCAGGCGTCCGAGAGGCCATCTCTCCCCCTTCCCCAGAAGCCACAGTCCCAGGCTGGTTTTTGAAAGCGGGATGGAAAGCATGGATGCTGGGAGGAGAAACTGCTTTATGTGGCGTTATGTTTGTGAGAAGCAGGAAGTTCACAATGGTATTAATATTAGAGCGGCTGCTGAGAATCTGTTACGCTTGTTCCCGGGTTAGATTAAAAGGGTTTTCCGGTGCAGATTAAAAGACGGTTTGTTTTAAGTTAATGACTTGAATTTATGGTTTTTGCTTTCTGAAGGCGGGAACAGAAAAAGGAACAAGTTTCTCCGTCTGGTGTCAGAGTATATCTATGTGGAAAAATAAATGTTTTCTTCTGTATATATACTAAGGTTATATTGATAAAAAATTATTTGTACATGAATGGTTAGGGAGAACTATTATCATGAAAAATACGAAGGCAGGACTGTTATTTAATATTTTAGCCTGGCTGATCGCTGTTTTATTAACAGCCGGATTGTGTGCAGCCTGTGGAAATATGCCTGAAAGTACCATAACCAGGGAAGGCGCAGATGAAAATGCAGGTGCAGAGCATGATGCAGAAATCAGTACAGAGAATAATGGGATAAAAAGAGCAGGCGCTGGTACAGAGAATAGTGAGACAGAAATTCAGATATTTATAGCAGCCAGCCTTCAGAATGTAATGAGACAGATCGCTGAAGATTACAGCCGCCTGCATCCGGAAGTGAAAATTATTTATCATGCAGCCAGTTCTGGTACATTGCTGACACAGATTGAAGAGGGATATGAATGTGATATATTTTTTTCGGCGGCCCAAAAGCAGATGGACCAGCTGGAAGCGGACGGGCTGACTGTGGAGGGGACACGCAGCGATGTGGTTAGAAACCAGGTTGTAGTTGTTGCGGGAAAGGACAGAGAAACGAAAGTAACCGGGCTTTTGTCTCTTGGAAAGGCAGAGAGTATTGCGCTGGCTGGCGGGAGTGTTCCGGCTGGAAGATATACAAGACAGGCGCTTATAAACCTTGGGATCCTGCCAGGGACAGAAGATGCGGCTGCAGTTACTTCCAGACAGGTTTCTGAAGCTCTTGGCGGTGTGGAAATCAGTGAGCAGGATAATGTCAGCAAAGTGCTGCTGGCAGTTTTAGAAGGTTCCTGTGAGGCCGGAACGGTGTATTATACTGATACATATGGGTATGAAGAAGAGCTGAAGGTTCTGGAAACAGTCAGTGAAAACCTGACAGGAGAAGTTATTTATCCGGCTGCACAGACTGTGAATCCAGATGCGGATGAAACACAAAAGAGAGCGGCAGCTGATTTTCTGGCATATATGTTATCGGATGAGGCAGCGGCGGTTTTTGAAAAATTCTATTATGAATCTGTCAGAAAGTGAATTGAAAGACATAAATAAAAGTTTTTGGGAAAAATCAGATTTTAGTTTACAGCTATTTTCGACATTGGAAAGAAGCGAAAGGAATGGACCGGAGCATGCAGGAAATTTTACAGATACTTCAAAACCTGGACTGGAGTCCTTTATATATTTCATTGAAAACAGGAGCCGCGGCAGCTGTGATTTCTTTTTTTCTTGGGACTGCGGCAGCGCGCTGTGCGATGAAGGCTTCCCCGTTAAAAAAAGCTGTGCTGGATGGAATGCTGACGCTTCCGCTTGTGCTTCCGCCGACAGTTGCAGGGTTTCTGCTGCTTTTGCTGTTTAGTAGGAGAAGGCCGTTCGGGATGTTTTTATATGAAAACTTTGGGATCAAAGTGGTGCAGTCCTGGCTGGGATGCGTGCTGGCGGCGGTTGTGATTGCGTTCCCGCTTATGTACCGCAATGCCAGGGCGGCTTTTGAGCAGGTGGATGAGAATCTGATTTATGCGGGACGTACGCTTGGCATGTCAGAAACGGAAATATTTTTTAAGGTTGTTATGCCGACAGCCGGGCCGGGTATTGTATCCGGCACGATTCTGACATTTGCCAGGGCACTTGGCGAGTATGGGGCGACTTCCATGCTGGCTGGGAATATTCCGGGCAAAACAGAGACAGTTTCACAGAAAATAGCAATGGTCATGCAGGATGGGGATTTTGTGACAGCCGGAGTATGGACCGTTATTGTCGGGCTGATTGCGTCGGGCATTGTACTGCTTATGAACTTAGTGGCAGGAAAGAAATTAAAGCAGGTGAAACGCTGGTAGCAGGAAAAAAATTAAAGCGGGTGAAGCGCTGGCAGCAGAAAAGAAATTAAAGCAGGTGAAGCGCTGGCAGCAGAAAAGAAATTAAAGCGGGTGAAGCGCTGGCAGCAGAAAAGAAATTAAAGCAGGTGAAACACTGGTAAGGAGAGTATATACAATGGCGATACAGGCTGTGATTCGAAAAAAACTGGGAGATTTTCAGCTGGATGTCAGCTTTTCGTCAAATGCACGGCGCATTGGCATTTTAGGCGCTTCCGGCAGTGGAAAGAGCATGACGCTGAAATGCATTGCCGGAATCGAAACGCCGGATGAGGGATGGATTTGTGTGGAAGACGAGGTGTTTTTTAATTCTGGAAGAAAAACATCAGCTGCAAGCCAGCCAGGAAAAAAACGAAACGTCAGGCCGCAGAAACGCAGAATCGGATATCTGTTTCAAAATTACGCTTTGTTTCCGGCAATGACGGCTGCACAGAATATCGATGCCGGATGTAAAGGTACGAGGGCGGAAAAAAAACAGCGTGTAGCGCAAATGATACAGAAATTTCAGCTATCCGGCCTTGCAGACCGCCTGCCAGGCGAACTTTCCGGCGGGCAGCAGCAGCGTGTGGCGCTTGCGAGGATTATGGCATACCAGCCGCAGGCGGTTCTGCTTGATGAACCGTTTTCTGCACTGGATGTATTTTTAAAAGACCAGCTGCAGCGGGAAATGTACCAGATGTTAGAGGATTATCCGGGTACGGTGATTCTGGTTTCCCACAGCAGGGATGAAATTTACCGTTTCAGCGAGGAGCTTATCATTATAGAAAAAGGGAAAATGGTCATTCATGGCAGAACAGAGGATCTATTTGAAAATCCTGTTTATAAAGAAGCGGCAAAGCTGACCGGATGCAAAAACTTTTCGAAAATTAAAAGACTGGACGCCCGCACAGCCGAGATCTGTGACTGGGGAATTACGCTGCATCTGAAAAAGACTGTGCCGCCGGAGGCTTCCTGCATCGGGTTTCGTGCGCACGATTTTATCCCGGTATGGGGCAGCCGCCCTGAAAACAGCATCTGCATGAAACCTGCTTACGAGGCGCAGCTGCCGTTTGAGCACAATTATTATCTGCAGCCGGGAGGAAACAGCAGTGCGCAGCCTGTCTGCTGGTTTGTACAGCGTGACCGGATGCCGGAAATGAAAGAGCGCGGCCTGCCTGATTATCTGGTGCTGCCGGAAGATAAAATTATGTTTCTGCGGGAAATGTTTTCCGAAGACTGACAATTTATAAACGGCTGCTTTGACCGCGTTTGAAAATCAAGGCAGCTGGATATTTGCTGGAAGAAAGTAAGTATAGATTAACCGGACGCCGGACAGAGACACTTTTTCCTTTTTCTGTTCGCAGGCGGAACAAAAAAAGGAAAAAGTTTCTCCGCCTGGCGTACGGATAACCTATACTTTTCGGCAAATTATACAGCTGCACGGAATCTTCAAACATGCTCTAGGATGCGGACCATAAAGGAGGAAATCAATGAAAATGACGGATCAGTTATCAGAATTATCAGAATTACCAGACACAGCCCAGACATCAGGCACAGTGCAGGATGAGGCACAGACTAAACACTGGAAGGAAAAACAGCCAGGCTTTACACATTTTGACAGCAATGGGAATGCTCTGATGGTGGATGTATCGGAAAAAGCAGATACAGTAAGGGAAGCGCTTGCTACAGGAAGCATTCAGGTCAGCGATGAGGTGTACCAGGCAGTTGCGTCCGGAAAGGTGAAGAAGGGGGATGTGCTTTCCATTGCCGCTGCGGCAGGGATTATGGGAGCGAAACGGACGTCTGAGCTGATTCCGATGTGCCATATCCTTCCGCTGACCGGATGCCGCGTCTGGTTTGAAATGGAGCCGCAGCAGAAAAAAATCCGCTGTTTTTGCGAAGTAAAGATTACAGGGAAGACGGGCGTGGAAATGGAAGCGCTTACCGGAGTGAGTACGGCGCTGCTGACGATTTACGATATGTGCAAGGCGATGGATAAGTCTATGGAAATCGGAGAAATTTACCTGAGACGCAAAACGGGAGGCAGAAGCGGGGAAGTACTAAATCATCACTGAGCGGTATATGTTATAAAAATTTTGTATAATAATAATTTCTAATCATAAAAAAATTTTTGCATTTTTTCCAGATATCGTGTATAATAAAAGAAGCAGTTTGTACAAAAGTAAATAAAAGGAGGGGGTTCATATGTACGAAATTTACGTAAACGGCCAGCCCTGGCAGGTAGAAGGAGATGGAAAGCTTCTTCCATTCCTGCGCGATGTCTGCAAATGCAAATCAGTGAAAGACGGCTGCAGTGAAGGAGCCTGCGGGACATGTCATGTACTGGTGGACGGGACAGCAGTAAAGGCGTGCGTTCCTACGCTGTCTATGATGGATGGGAAACATATTGTTACAGTGGAAGGATTGTCGGAAGAAGAAAAGGAACTATATACATACGCATTTGGCCAGGCCGGGGCAGTTCAGTGCGGGTTCTGTATTCCTGGCATGGTAATCTGCGCAAAAGGGCTTTTAGATCAAAATGACAGCCCGAGCCGGAAAGAAATTGCTTATGCGCTGCGTAACAATATCTGCCGCTGTACAGGATATAAGAAAATCATGGATGCAGTTGAACTGGCAGCAAAACTGAAACGCGAAGGAAAAGGCGTTCCGTCAGCAGAATTTACCTGGAAAACAGGAGAACGGGTACACCGCATTGACGTCCGTGAAAAAGTGTTAGGCTACGGCGAATATCCGGATGACGTAGAGGAAGAGGGCATGATTTATGCCAGTGCAGTGCGATCAAAATATCCAAGGGCAAGAGTGCTCTCGATTGATACAAAAACAGCAGAGGCATTTCCGGGTGTTGTTGGCGTATACACGGCTGCAGATATTCCGGGCAGCGTGAAAGTCGGACATCTGGTTCAGGACTGGGATACGATGATTCCGGTCGGGGAATGCACCCGTTATCTGGGAGATGCCGTTGCCATTGTAGCGGCTGAGACTCCTCAGATTTTGGAAAAGGCGAAAAAACTGGTAAAAGTCGCATAT
The DNA here is from genome assembly GCA_910580075.1 of uncultured Eubacterium sp. Lineage (GTDB taxonomy): Bacteria > Bacillota > Clostridia > Lachnospirales > Lachnospiraceae > Eubacterium_J. The sequence continues at coordinate 32,145 of CAJTVR010000046.1, forward strand.
GAAGAGCTTCCGTTTGTGAGCAGCCCTTACGAGGCGATGAAAGAAGATGCGCCGCTTTTGCATGAAGGCGGAAATCTGCTCGCACATAAACATGTATCCAGAGGAAATGCAAAGGAAGCAATCAAGAATGCAAAATATGTGTACACGGAAAAATTTCATACACCGTATACAGAACATGCATTTCTGGAACCGGAATGTGCTGTTGCCATGCCGTATGAGGACGGAGTGCTGATTTATTCTACGGATCAGGGCACGTATGATACGCAGCATGAATGCGCCGAAATGCTTGGACTGCCAAGGGAGAAAGTGCGTGTTGTCAATAAATTAGTCGGTGGCGGATTTGGCGGCAAGGAAGATGTGACTGTACAGCATCAGGCAGCGCTTGCAGCATGGCTGACGAAGAAGACGGTAAAAGTAAAGCTGTCACGCCAGGAAAGCCTGACTGTGCATCCGAAGCGGCATCCGATGGATATGGAATTTACAGTCGGATGTGACGAAAACGGTATTATTCAGGGTGTTGTGGCAAAGGTGACGGCAGATACAGGTGCATATGCTTCGCTTGGAGGGCCTGTATTAGAGCGTGCCTGCACTCATGCGGCAGGACCGTATAACTATCAGAATTTTGAAATTGACGGAAAGGCCTATTATACAAACAATCCGCCAGCCGGAGCATTTCGCGGATTTGGTGTAACGCAGACCTGTTTCGGTATGGAAATGATGCTGACGAGGCTGGCCGAAATGATTGGAATCAGCCCGTGGGAAATACGTTACCGCAATGCAATCCGGCCAGGACAGGAGCTGCCAAACGGACAGATTGTAGATGAATCGGCAGGGCTTGCGGAAACACTTTTAGCAGTAAAAGATATTTATGAAAACAGCAGATATGCCGGAATTGCCTGTGCGATGAAAAATGCCGGGGTCGGAGTAGGACTTCCGGATTATGGAAGGGCAGTTTTAAAAGTTCTGGATGGAAAAGTGCATATCCGTTCCGGTGCTTCCTGTATCGGGCAGGGACTAGGTACGGTACTCGTGCAGGTGACAGCAGAGGCTCTGGGACTGGGCAGGGAGCAGATTGTATACGAAGCAGCCAATACAATCAACGCCCCGGATTCCGGTACAACTTCCGGTTCGAGACAGACGCTGATTACCGGAGAGGCGACAAGGCGTGCCTGTGAGCTTCTGTCTGCAGATTTAAAACAGCATAAACTGGAAGAACTGGAAGGAAAAGAGTATTATGGAGAATATCTGGCCAAAACAGATAAGCTCGGTGCAGATGTTCCAAATCCGGTTTCCCATGTGGCATACGGATACGCAACACAGGTCTGTATTCTGGATGAAGAAGGACGGATTGAGAAAATTGCAGCAGCGCATGACGTAGGAAAAGCAGTCAATCCGCTGTCAGTAGAAGGGCAGATCGAAGGAGGCGTTGTAATGTCTATGGGATTTGCACTTACCGAAGAATATGCCTTAAAAGACTGCGTGCCGTTATCCAGATTTGGAACACTCGGCCTGTTTCGTGCACATGAAGTGCCGGATGTGCAGAGTATTATCGTAGAAAAACCAGGACTGAAAGTGGCAGGAGGCGCTATCGGTATCGGTGAAATTACTTCCATTCCGACAGCACCTGCAATTGCGGGAGCCTATTACCGCTATGACGGAGTATACCGTACCAGCCTGCCGCTGGAACATACGCCGTATGCAGAAAAGAAAGGACAAAAAGATTTACAGACACATGACGTGCCGTTTATCGTGCGCGGATCAAAACGCGATCAGGAATCAGGGAACGCATCCGCCAGCACCTGTATTGCCTGCGGACTGTGTGAGAAAAACTGTCCGTCCGGCGCGGTGAAAGTATACGACGGATGTGCGCATATAAGGGAAGATCTCTGTCTGTCCTGTGGAATGTGTGTGGTTAAATGTCCGAAAGATGCAATTTACGACGAACGGGGAATTATAAAGAAATAATGAACGGGGCTGCTGCATTAAGCGCGGCAGCCCCTGCATGGAAGTTTGAAAATAAGAGGAGGCATCTGTATGATTATAGTACGCGGCGGCGGCGACCTTGCGTCAGGGACCATTTACAAGCTGCATCAGTGCGGCTATTCTGTTTTAATATTAGAAACATCCCGCCCGATGGCTATTCGCAGGAAAGTATCTTTCTGTGAAGCAGTATATGACGGCACTGCCAGAGTAGAAGAGGCAGTCTGCAGAAAAGCAGATACAAAAGAGCAGTGTATCCAGGCATGGGAGAACCATGAAATTCCGCTGATGACAGACCCGGACGGAACGATGATCAGGCAGATGCGGCCGCATGCGGTCATTGATGCTATTCTTGCCAAAAAAAATCTTGGTACTTCTAAAGACATGGCACCGCTTACGATTGCGCTTGGCCCGGGATTTTGTGCCGGAATAGATGTAGATTATGTGATTGAAACAAAACGGGGACACCAGCTTGGCCGGGTAATTTCACAGGGATACGCTGCGCCTAATACAGGCATACCGGGCATTATTGGCGGATACGGGGCGGAACGCGTGATCCATGCTCCGGCTGAAGGGAACATCCGGGTCGTAGAGCAGATTGGCAGTATTGTAAAAAAAGGACAGATACTTGCCTCTATCGGTGATACAAATGTATACGCTTCGATAGACGGTGTGCTGCGCGGAATGATACGGGACGGTTTTGCGGTGGAAGAGGGACTTAAGATTGCAGATATTGACCCGAGGATTACGGAGAAGGACAACTGCACAACGATTTCGGATAAAGCACGGTGTATCGCGGGCGGTGTTTTAGAAGTGCTGGTTAAAAATGGCTGCAGGGACTGAACTGGTGTGTGATTGCACTGGCCGGACGCCGGGCGGACCGGTGTCTGATGCCCTGGCGTTTTGGTATGCTTTTTGCAGTGGCGCTGGCAGGCATCTTTTGGGCTGTATGCTGCAGCCCTGGTATCCAGACGTTTATTCTGCCGCAGCCAGGCGGATGGAAAACCTGTTCTTTCTGATGTGACTCCGGAAAAAAGCTGAAAGTTCTTAGTGTTCTGCCCGATGCGCAGGATTTGGGGCTCACTGTCTGCCGATGCTGAAAACGCAGAAGCCCCAAAAGGTGCCTGTCAGTGCCACTGCAGAAAGCCTGCCAAAACGCCAGGGCATCAGGCACCGGTCCGTCCGCTGCCGCAGCCTTGAAGCAGAAAATTTAGAAGTTCTTACTGTTTGCAGGCGGAACAGAAAAAGGAAAAAGTGTCTCTGTCCGGCGTCCGGGTAATCTATACATGCTGAGCAGAATATCATTTTCATTAAAAGAGGAGAGGAAAACTATGGACGCAGTTATGCTTGCAGCAGGAAACAGTTCCCGTTTTGGAGAAAATAAGCTGCTGTATCCGCTGGATCATAAACCGGTATACCGTTACATGCTCGAACTGCTGTATAAAAAGCAAAAAGAGCACAAGCTCAGGCACATTACCGCAGTGAGCCAGTATGATGAGATTTTAAAAGATATCGAAGAACACTTTCCGGGCATTGTGCCAGTCCGCAATCCAGAGCCGGAGAAAGGAATTTCCGTATCTGTGCGTCTGGGTCTTTCCAGTCTGATGCACGCAGATTCGCAGGCATGTCTGTTTGCCGTGGCTGACCAGCCAGGGTTTTCAGAAACTTCTTTTGACAGGCTGATTAATTTCTGGCAGTCACATGATTATGGGATTGCGGCAGCGGCATCTGCACAGCCGGATGCAGGTTTGAAAATGAAAAATCCAGTGATTTTTTCGAAAAAATATTATCAGCAGCTGTGCAGCCTGACGGGAGATGCCGGAGGAAAGCAGGTGATCCGCAGATATATGGAAGATACCGGTCTTTGCGAAGTTCCGCCGTTTGAGCTGGAAGATCTGGATACAAAAGATGCACTGGCACGCTTTTGCCGCAGACGTGTTTTTATGCGGGAATTTCCGTTTTTGAAAGAGAAAGGGCATGTGACTGCGATTGTGGGTGCGGGCGGCAAAACAGCACTGATGGACACGCTTGCTTCCTGCTATGCGGATACAGGAAATAAAGTAATTGTGACAACGACGACCCATATTTTGCGTCCTTCACGGTATCCGGTGGCAGAAAATCTGGAGCAGCTGAACAGCTATTTGAAAAATCACTGGATTGTGGCAGCAGGTGCAGATGCGCCGCATGGAAAACTTTGCATATCAGAACATATGCTGATGGCAGATTACCGGAAAGCGGCAGATACAGTATTAATAGAAGCAGACGGGGCAAAGCATTTTCCGTGCAAAGTGCCGATAGAAACAGAACCTGTCATTCCCAAAGAGAGCGATATTGTAATCGGTGTGGCTGGAATGGATGCATTAGGACAGCCTCTTGCAAAAGCCTGTTTTCGAAAAGAAAAGGCAATGGAGCTGTTAGGAGTGAAAGAAGGACATCTGCTGACAGAAGCGGACATAGTGAAAATTCTGCTCTCTGAACAGGGGACGCGTAAGGGAGCAGGAGACAGGGAGTATTATATTGTGCTAAATAAGTGCGACAATGAAAAGATCTTAGACCGTGCCCAGTGTATCCGCAGGCTGCTGCTGCGTGAGGGAGCGGAGCATGTGGCATGTATATCCTGTCTGCCAGAGCGTGGGGTAAAAGTATAAAAAATGTGCTGCCGTAATTATTCTGGTATGAAAAGAAACGGAGGAAAATTTACCGGAGCATATTTATTTTGTGCATTTCCGAGTGATATAGTATGAAAGAAAGCCTGGTATCTGGCAGCCTGTGAAGCAGCAAAAGCGGACTGCCGCAGCCAATCCGCGGCTGGGGACGGCAATTCTCCACCCCAATATGCTATAATACCCTATAGTCAGTGTAGACAGTATGGGGATAGTTCCTCGGTTGCCCTTTTCGGAAACGGAAAGGGGG
>CAJTVR010000047.1 GCA_910580075.1 uncultured Eubacterium sp.
AACCGCAGTCGGCGCAGTAGAGAAGCCCGGTCAAGCGGTTAGGGGCGTTCTGCCGCTTGGGGGCGCGGCGCACGGTTTCCCGTATCTTCTGTACGGTCTGCCATGTTTCCTCACTAAAATGATACAACATCATGTTGCGGATTTTGGTTGTGTTCTCTTTCATGCAGTCCAGCACAAAGCGGATATGTTCAGCGTCCAGCTTCATAAACTTTGCTTTTACCAGCTCGGCGGGGTAGTCGTCCCCGGCAATGCGGATCGTCTTTCTCCGGGTACAGACGGTTTCCAGCATGAGGTCTACAATTTCATTCAGCCTGTCCCCGTCAAACTTCATATCCTGTATGAGAATGTCATAGTCGATATTTTCCTTGATGATCTCCCGGTAAATCTCAAAAGCGGTCTGTGCTTCCGCTTCCTTTCGTTTCCGTTCCGGCGGCGTAGCCGCTTCCTGCTCCAAAGGAGAGGGGTTAGGGGAATCAATGTCGTCAACTTAAGCCATAGTTACTCCTTCTTACACAGCAGAAAAAAATTCAAAAAATTTAATAAAAACACTTGACAGGTACGCCGAAAAATGTTGCCCCGCAATTAATTATCTTATTGATTGCGAGGTATCCATATGTTCAAGAAAAACAGCATCTGTAAGCTTATTAAAAATGTTAAAGACCTTATTGCTTCTGCTTCGTTTAAAGAAAAGCACTGTCTCGAAAAAACTGCCTTTACAAGAAACAGAAAGCTTTCATTCCAGGACATAATGTATTTTGTGCTGAGTATGCCGCAAAAGTCACTGACTACAGAACTGGATTTGTTTTTCGATAAAAAACCCTTTACTTTTCTCGCAAGATTAGAAATAATAAAAAGCGTCAAGAAGTAAATAGCGGCTCGTCAGACTACTTTCTCCAAATCGGGTAGTCTTACGACAAAAAACTGAAAAGTATCTTGCGTGGACAAAGGATAAATTCATAATTTACTGGGATTTTAAGCGGAAGTGTCGGAACTGGCAGACGAGCAAGACTAAGGAGCTTGAAGTTTTCTGAACCAGTTTAACGTATTCCGCCGTTTCTTAAATGATAAAGCACCTTATTTCTGATGTTTCACTGACTGTGGTAAACAGCTTCATTTTAGAACTGCGTTCCGATAAGCACGTCTGCAATGATGTAACGGTTCACACCTGCCTCAGAGGACTCCGGGTTTTCCTCTCCTGCCATTTTTATGTAATTCAAACAGTCAGTAAAACGCCTGCTCAGCAATTGGGGGGGCTAATCCAACCATTGACCACTATCCATAATACCTTTTAATAATTCGTAATGGTTCTCCAGATACTGACAGACCTCATCCCAGAAAACGGTATTTTCTTCTCCTGTATTTACTCCACAGAAATAATAAGGGTTCAGCAGTTTATGGCGTCTGCTTTTCGCAGCTTCCTTCTCAATCCCTTCATGCACATACACTGGTTTTATGATCAGGCAGTTGTTTTTCTGTTGGTTCTCATTCCTGATAAGATCCCCCTTTTTCTCTGGTTTTTCCTCATTTTTCGGGAAGTTCAGACGGTGTATTTTATTTTTTACCGTCTGTTTTGACACCCCTGACATCAAACTGGTTTCTTTGTTCGTAAATAAAGTCTTTCTAAATCCACATCACCAAGCGAAGTGGTCAGTTTCTTGTTTTCATTGGATTCCACAACTTACGCTAGCAGTTGTCAATGAACCAGGAAACATAGCTGTAAAGTCTTATGAAATAGTCATGGCTTTACACCTTTTAATTTGCACAAATACATCAGCCAGGAATGTCTCGGTAAAGAACTACGCAGCTGCATATCAGCAATCAGACGACGTAACATCAGACATTCAGCGGCCCCATGTATAATTGTCATGATTTCCGGGCAGCCTATTTTCAAAAAATATAACGGAGGATCTATACATGAAAATTACCTTAAACCAGGTTCTGGATCAGAAAGGAATTTCCCAAAACCAGCTGGCAAAAGATACCGGCATATCCACTTCCACGCTCAGAAACCTGAACCACAACCGGACCACCCGGATTAGTTTTGATGTTTTGGAAAAAATCTGTATGTATTTAAACTGCGAAATCCAGGATATTCTATGTCTGGATCATACTTCGGCATAGCAGCACAGCAGCATGGAACTCTCCCTGCGTGTTTCCTGCAGCAGACAGGCGGAGATACTGACTTCATCTGGCTGCTGCATATGCGGCTGATTTGTTTACCGATTTTGAAATAAATTTGACAAACCAGTCATAACGTAATAAGATATACAAGGAACCAGATTCCATACATATTATTTTTAGGGAGGAACTCACCGATGAAAAAGAGAAACAAACTTCTGGCATTATTGCTGGCCGCTGCCCTCACAGTATCTGTAACTGCCTGCGGAAGCTCTGATGCCGGAAACGACGCAGCCAATACGCCATCAGAAACTACTACACAGGATGAGACAGACAACGAGGATGACGCACAGAAAGAAGACACAGACTCCAAAGCAGACGCTGACTCCAAAACAGACGCTGATCCATTAGCTACAGCTCAGAAAAACATGGCTGACGTTTCCAGCCTGTCCGGAAAAATGATCATGGAAATGGATATGGATGTATCTGCTGACGGAGCGACACAGTCTCTGCAGACTATTACTACTATGGATATGACTTACTTTAATGATCCAATGCATTTAAAAGCTGACATAACTGTAGACGCTGGAGAAACAGGTACCTCTTCGTCCAGTATTTACGCAGAAACAGCTGAAGACGGCACTTGCACTATGTACATGACTGACGGCACAAACTGGCAGTCACAGACAGCAGAACCGGAAATTCTTGCACCATATAATGTTTCTAATACTATGACACAGTATATGGAAAGCGGTTATGAATTTGAAGCAGCTGGCACAGAAGAAGTTGACGGAGCAAATGCTTATAAATATACTGCATCTCTCAGCGGCGATTCCGTAAAAGAGGCTCTTAGTGCAGCTGGCGCACTGGATTCTTTCACTTCTCTTGGCATTTCAGCAGAGCAGCTTGAAGGCATGATGAGCGAAGCTGGTGATATGGAAATTAATCTTTGGATTGATGAAGCAAACCTGTATCCGGTGAAATATGAAATGGACATGACTTCTGTAATGAATGCCCTGATATCTGCCATTGCGGAATCGATGGCTGAACAGGCAGAAGACGTATCCATGACTATTCCAAAAATGACATTCAGCCTGACCTGTTCTGATTATAATGCTGCTGAAGAATTTTCAATTCCTGAAGAAGCAAAAGCATCTGCACCTGCAGCTGAATAATCTTTTTTGCTGCAGCGGTTAAATTTCAGACAGAATTATTTAATCAGAGCGAAGACTGCCAGATTCAAAAGGCAGCCTTCGTTCTGTTTTTTTACAGCAGTGCCTGATCATGATCCGCTTTTAACAGTAATGCCTGATAATCACCTGGACGCGTTCCCTGCCAAGATACTCATCAATAGACGGGTCATATGTAAAAGAAAAACGGATGTTTTGAGATGTTCCGTGCAGCAGGGCTTGCAAATCCGTTTCAGAAGATTTTTCCTGCAAAAACGCAAGAAATGCATCGATATCTCCAAAATAAACGGCATCCATACTTCCGCCTGCGCCGTCATCCAGTACGAGTTTCATTACATTTTTATTCTTTCCAACAATACCTGCACGGAGCGGATGAACGTCACGGACTGCAAATACCGGTTTTTCATTTCCTTTTCCATAAGGTTCCAGACATTCAAATTCCCGTATAAGCTCTGCGCTGATATAATATAGCGGCATCGGCACATCAATGTGTATTTTTTCTATGAAGTCTTCTTCTGTAAGTGCCGCATATTCATTCAGTTCCCTGCGAAACCTGTCTGTATTTTCCCTGCTCATAGACAGTCCGGCCGCCATAGGATGACCGCCAAATTTTGTCATAAGCGGCGCGCATCTGGTCATTTCTTCATACATTGAATACGTTTCTATCGAGCGCCCGGACCCTTTGACTCCTCCGTCCTCTGAATCTGTCAGAACAAAGACAGGTTTGTGATACATCTCCCGGATTCTTCCGGCAATAATTCCAGCCAGGCTCTCATGACACTGCGGCAGATAAACTACCATGACCTTATCTTTCCAGATTTCCTGATCTTCAATCAGCTTCTTTGCATCTTCGATACCCTGTAACGTAAGATTTTTGCGCCTGTCATTTAACTCTACCAGCTCTTTTGCCAGCCCGCAGGCCTGCTCCATCGAAGGGGACATCAGAAGCTGAAGGGATCGTCTGGCAGTATCCAGTCTGCCGCTGGCATTGATGCATGGTCCTAATACAAAGCCAAAATGCCACGATTTAATTTTTTCCCGTTCAAGTTTATTTTGCTCAATCAGAGCCAGAAGACCAGGATTTTCCGTCTTATGAATGGCTTCAAGTCCCAATTTTACAAGTGTCCGGTTTTCCCCGGTCAGCTCCATCACATCGCCAACCGTAGCGAATGCAACATGTGCGGCCATCTCAAAACTTTTCTCTGCCGGGATATCCATCTTTTCATACAATACCTGGATAAATTTCCATGCTACCGCCGCCCCGCATAACCCAGGATACGGATAACTACAGTCTGCCTGTTTCGGATTGACAACAGCATCTGCTGGCGGAATAAGGTAACTTTTTTCTCCGTTCTCCTTTGTCTCAAACGGTACTTCATGATGATCCGTAATAATGACAGACAGACCAGATTCTTTTGCAAAAGCAATTTCCTTTGATGCAGAAATACCGTTATCACAGGTAATAATCAAATCCACCCCGTCTTCCAGCGCTTTTTTGATCAGTCTTTCATTAATCCCGTACCCGTCATGAACCCGGTCCGGTATCACCGGGTCTGCCTGAGCGCCGCACGTATGCAGCCCTGTAAGCAGAATATACGATGCATTCACTCCGTCAATATCATAATCTCCGATAATCCGTATTTTTTTCCCTTCACGGATTTTTTCTGCCGTAATTGCTGCCGCCTTATCCGTATCCTTAAGCAGATGCGGATTATGAAGCTGGCTGGATGAACACGACAGATAAGAAGCAATTTCTTCCTCTCCCGTTATCTCACGGTTTCGTATAATCCTTGCTGTTACCTGGTCAATGCCAAACCGTTTTCCAATTGCTTTAAAATCTGCCTTTTTTGCAGTTACATACCATCTCTCTTTCATATGTTCTAAATTCCTCTCCTGTATCGCCAGACAAAACGCGCCTATACTGACAAATATACCACATCCATAAGTGCAAGCCCCTGAGGCGGCATTGTCATACCGGCAGCATCTCTGTTTTTTGCCTCCAGAATCTCTGTCATGCTGCCAGCTTCCCGTTTCCCTAATCCTGTCTCTGCCAGTGTCCCGGTAATTATGCGCACCATGTACTGCAAAAATCCATCCCCAGTATACCAGAACCTCAGCTCGTCCTGCGTTTCTTCAATGCGGATTTCATATATCGTGCGTACCGCTGATTTTTTCATTCTGCGGTTTCCACAAAAAGAAGTGAAATCATGGGTCCCTGTAAGTAATTCCGCCGCTTTGCGCATTGCAGGAACGTCAAACGGACCTTCCATGCTGTAAACATACTTCCTGTCAAACACATCCTTTACCGGATTTGTACGGATACGGTAACAGTAAGTCTTTCTGGATGCATTCAGCCGGCTGTGAAACCTCGGATGCACTGCAGTAACCTCTAAAACCGCAATATCTTCCGGAAGGTACTGATTCAGATAGTCCCGAATCCCGCTGACCGGTAAATCTGTCTGTAAATGTGCATTGGCAGTCTGTCCATATGCATGCACACCGGCATCTGTCCTTCCTGAACCATGTACTTCCACCTGGGTACCTGCCAGTATACTTAAAACATTCTCCAGTTTTCCCTGAATTGTTTTGTCTGTATTCCCCTGCTTTTGCCAGCCGCTGTAACGGCTGCCGTCGTACTGAATCAAAAATCTATAGTTCATCTGTACTCCTTTAACACTGATTCATGTTTCCGGGTCCGGCAGAACAGACCCGGATTCTTACTTTGAAACTTTCCGGTAATAAAAAATAACACAGCTGTGATTACGCAAGTTCTGCTATTCTGGATACGCCGACATAAATCTCAGAAATTTTATACCATGTTCTAAAATCTACATCACCCGTTACCGGAAGACCGAAGACAGACTGAAATTTCTCAACAGCAGCCTGTGTCCTCGGCCCGTAAACACCGTCCGCCGCAATCACCGGCAGCGCCGGGTAAGCTCTGGCTATGCGGTTTAGCTGTTCCTGCATCTGACGCACTTTGCTGCCGGAGGAGCCAATCGTCAGTACTACGCCAGGCCAGGACGCTGGCACACCGGATATTTCTTCTGCGGTATTAATATACATATCACTTCCATAATAATAGCGCAGTATTTCAATAGCAGAATATCCCTGGTCGCCGAGATACTTAGACCCCCACTGCGTCATCCAGTTCGGACACGATACTCTCTGCCCGTCACAGTACTGTGTTAAAATAGGCTGGCGTACATTCGGCCTGGACAGGAAATTTTGAAACATTTCATCCACAATCAGCGAAATATTAGAAAAAATATTCCGGCCATAAGACCACTTCTGGTCATAAGCCGTCGATGATGTAATTGTAAAATTATACCCTTTGTTCCGATACCATTCTGTATACACCCGGTTCATCGTAAAAGACATAATTGCCAGAATATTGGCCCGTATAGATGCATCCGGCCATGTTGCATAGATTTCACTGGATGCTACATTTTTAATGTAATCTTTGTAACGGATATAATAATCAGTTGCAGAACTGTCTGTCGGTGCCCCGTCATGAACAACCACATATTCCGGCACGACAACCCTGCTAAGTACAATCTCTCCAGTCTGACGGACTGGTTTTATTTCTGCCTCTTCGATTTTAGGCGGAAAATTTCCAAATAATGCATTTGCGGGTATCACAATGTCATCAGGCCATGACGCTGCGGCACCGACAGGCTGCAGCCGGACATTCTGAACCGCAGTTACCTCTGGCAGTACCTGAATCCCTGTAATTGTCACTGGCTGGTATCCTTCTGCTGAAATCTGAATCGTATACTGCGCATACGGCTGGCTCTCAGACGGCCCCATACTGTATTCCAATGGAGGTGCTTTTAGTTCCACCTGCTGTGTCTGGCCTGATTCATCTGTATTTAACGATTCAAACGTGCTGTCTGGTTCTCCTGTATAAGAAATTTCGATTCTGGCATCTGCAATAGGATCTCTGTTTACCCTGGATTCTACGTTCATTTGTAAAATGCCTGTGTCCGGCGTGTCTGCCTGAGTCTGATATACACTTTTCATAAGCACATAAATACCCCTCTGCTCTTACTATCAGCATATGCTGTAAGCCGGATATCTGTTCCGTATTTCTGTATTAAAACCTTTCTTTCCTGCCTTTCAGCTCTGTATGCAGATGCCGGATATCTGTTCCGTATTTCTGTATTAAAACCTTTCTTTCCTGCCTTTCAGCTCTGCCAGTGGATGCCGGATATCTGTTCCGTATTTCTGTATTAAAATAATTCTTTCCAGCTGTCAGTCCTGCTCCCGGATAATTGCTTTGACCGCTTCTGCCTGATTTCTTATGTGGCCGCGCATATAGCCGACAGCTCCGTCTCTGTCTTTCTGTCTCAGGGCATTTAAAATCGCTTCATGTTCTTTAATCAGCCTCGGATAATTTTCCTTTTCTTTCAGATATTCTACCCGGTAACGGTAAATCTGCTCTCTTAAATTATTCAGCATTGCTACAAGTTTTGGATTATCTGTTGCTTTATATATAATATCATGAAATTCCACGTCAAATTCAACTATTTTTTTCAGGTTTCCAGCCTGAATTGCATTTTCAAAATTTTTCTTAGCCAGTGTCAGTTCCACAAGCTGTTCCTCGGTCATTTTACTGCATGCGGTCTGTACTGCAAGATCATCTAATGCCTCCCGGATCTGCAGCACATCTTCCATATTTTTCTCTGTCATTTTAGCCACTTCTGCACCCTTACGCGGCACTGTAACTGCCAGTCCTTCCTGTTCGAGCATACGTATGGCTTCCCGAATCGGAGTCCGGCTGACTCCCAGCTTAGATGCAAGCTGCAGCTCCATCAGCCGCTCCCCCGGTTTAAGTTCTCCTTTTAAAATAGCCTCGCGCAGTGTTTGAAATACCACATCCCGCAATGGCAGATACGCATTCATGTTTAATTTCAAATCTTCTGACATCTTCGTTTCCTCGCTCACTTATACATTAAATATGGTAGTTACATAAATCTGCCTTGCAAGAGCACTTTCACGCAATGCATCTGCTGCTTCCCGTGCTTTTGCCCGGTCCTCAAACAATGCAAATACGGTAGGCCCGCTGCCGCTCATCATCGCATTTAAAGCCCCGTGCTCTATCAGTTTTTCTTTAATCTGCGCAATAACCGGATATTCCCTGACGGTAACGCCTTCCAGTATATTTCCCATATGTGACGCTATTGCATGCAGATCCTGTCTGTCAATATCTTCTGCCAGCCGGTCAATATCCGGATGCACACACTGACCGTCCAGTGACAGATTTTCATAAACCCATTTTGTAGATACACTGATGCCTGGTTTTGCTATCACAACCGGACACCGCGGCATAGCCGGAAGCCTTGTCAGCTTTTCTCCTATCCCCTCTGCTAATGCAGTTCCCCGCATCAGACAGTATGGCACATCTGCCCCAAGTGTCAGAGCCCGTTTAGCCAGCTGCCTGTTCGAAAGCTGCAGACCATACATCTGGTTCATTCCATATAATACCGCTGCTGCATCTGTGCTTCCTCCCGCCATTCCGGCAGACACCGGAATACATTTGCGGATATCTATGTGTATTCCCTGGCTGATTTCAAATTCATCCATTAATAATTTTGCAGCTTTGTACGCAATGTTATGTTCATTGGTTGGTAAAAAGCGAATGTTCGTGGTCAGTCTGATTCCCGGATCTTTCGATTTTTCCATCTGTACACTGTCAAACAAATGTATTGTCTGCATAATCATACGTACCAGATGATAGCCATCCTCCCTCCGGCCTGTCACATCAAGGCCGAGATTAATTTTTGCAAGTGCTTTTAACCTGATCTCATCCATGTTTTTATCCTCCAGATTTTTTATTACAGGTTTCCATTTATATTTTCTGCTTTTTCAGGATCTGTCATCTTCTGTAAAATCGTGTATAATGTATTATGTATACAATATACACGATTTTACAGAAAATGTCAATCATTCTGTACAAAAATTACAGATGTTTTTGGCTGTCCAGATACCAAAAACCGTCAGGCTGACGGCTGATATGGTATGCAATAAAAAGCCAGAATACCAGGACATCAGGCACTGCTCCATCCGCCGCCACAGGCTGGAAGCAGCAGATTTAAATTTCTTACTGTTCGAAAACAGAAAAGAAAAAGTTTCCAAAAAGCTGCAAAGGACTGGTCTGTATAGTGCAGACTAGTCCTCGTGCCGCTTTCTTTTCTAAAAACTTTTCCTGTTAACTGCAAGTGCCTGACTCATTACAATGCTGATCCCGCTTTCTCTGCTGCCCGCTGTCGGCGAATACTGTTTCACATTTCATCTTTTTGTGCTCCCGCCCTTCGCTTCCTGCTGTCATAGTACACGACTGCATGGCTTCCAGCATTTCATTCCTCTCGTTCAGAATACACTGCCACAGCCCTTTCTTTTCTTCATTTCTACACATAGACCACCGCGACATGCAGCATGATATAAGTATCTTTATACAAAACATTCATATTCATGCCCCTAAGCGCAATACGCCCATTTTCAAATGAAAACTCACACATATCTCCTTCACTCATTTTCTCATAACCGCTGCCAGACTTGACATTTACTTCCCGAAAACCATCACTCCCAAATAAATTACGGCTAAATGCAGTCGCAGATATTCCGTATATCGTACACGGGCCGATGTCATGCTCAAAATTCCATGACCTGTGGTTTTCTGAAATTCCCGGCCCATAGTAAAAACTGTTCTCAAGCTCAGGAGGACAGCTATTATCCGGTCCGTCATAGGTCAGACACACGTCCATCGTCCAGTATTTCAGACCGGATTCGTTCTGCCCGTCTTTCTTTCCTTCAGCATAACTTGCAGAATCCACATTTACCCGCTTATCTGCAAAATCGATTCCCTGCAAATACCCATCCGAACTTCCTTTATCATAGCCGTCTTTATTCCCGCTGCTGTAGCCATCTTTGTTTCCTTTATCATAGCCTGTATCATGTCCCTGCTGATACTTTGCCTGGGCCATATCCCTGACCGCCTGACTTAAATTTTCAAACGTGTCCTGCGGACCTGCAGATCCATTATTGTCAGTAATAGCGTCCGCTATTGATTTTTTTCCATTACTGACAGATCGAAAAGAATTTTTTACCCATTCATCCAGCTCATTCAGGTTATCCCGGTGCAGCCGGTTCTGTCTGCCTAAATAATTCAGTTTCTGGCTGATCGTAGCATTTGTATACTGTGTCTCATCCTGAATCTCGGACTGTTCACTGCCGATCCCAAGAAAAACTTTCAGTTTCTGCCAGGCATTGGCCGCAAACGCCATCAGTGATTTTTCCTCTGACGGGTCTTTTGTATCTTCATAAGCGGCTGATAAGTCTTCGGTCCGGCCAAGCTCTTTATTTTTCGTTATCTGCATAAAATTAGTTTCTGCCTGGCTCCATGCTCCTCCGGTATCCTCTGTGCAGATATACATTTCACCATCATATATCACATAATCCCCGGCGCTGTATTCCGTTCCTTCTTGAAATACAACGGCCAGCTTGTCCGTTGCATTGGATGTAATAACGGCGGCCTGCGCATTGACTTGCGGAATGCTCACCAGTATACCGGCGGCCAGTACCATTGATACGGCTTTACAGGTTCTTTTTTTATTCTTTATCATATAAGGTTCCTCCTATTTTTGTTTGTATACGTGAATGGATACGATATCAATATTTCGCGAAGGTCTGTTTGTAAATGTAATCAAAAGGTCATTTCCGCTTACTGACAAAGCCACATTCGAAGGCAGTCTGTCCGGTTTTTTGAAATCTACCACAATGGCTGTATCGTCTTCGCTTAACTGAATCTGATCTGCCTCCGATACAAGCGGAATCTGATATACATAAGCAGATCCGCTTTGCTGGTATGTATAGCCTGAATCCGTTTCCTGATCTGACTGTGCCAGCAGTGTGATATTAGAAAGCCATTTTTCCTTTTCCAGTTCTCCTACACGTACTCTGGCGTCTGTAAGGTCTGTATTCAGATAGTCCATGCCTTCTTCTACTGTCTGCGCGCCGCCTATATTCTGCAGTACCTGAAACAGCCCCTGCAGCCCGTCCTTAGATAAAATCTTTACAATCGATCCGATTTTTTGAAAAATAGTATCTCCTTCGACATTTCCGGCATCTGCGGCTTCTCCGGTCAGCTGATCTGCCGCATCCAGCTGTTCCTTAAGATCTGTATCTGCTTGTTCACGCTGCATCCGTTCGGCCTCATCTGCCTCTTCACGCTTTTTCTGCTCACTGCTGTCTGATTCTTTGCGCTGTGTCTGCTCTTCTTCTATTTTTTTATCAAATTCCAAAGCCTGCTGCTCCAGCGCCTCTTTCAGCTCCCGGTCACTCTGCTCTAAGGCTGCCTTTGATTCCTCCAGCTTTTTTCCATTATCGCCAAGAGAATCTTCCAGCTCCTTTAACGACTGGTCAAACTCTTTATCCTGTTTCGTATTCTCATCCTTTAACTGCTTAATAATTTTATTCAGGTCTAAAATTGCTCCGGTATATACCTGGTCGTTTCCAGCAAGAATATCGACAAATTCAGCAATCGTCAGATCTGATGCCGATACTTTTGAAGACCTGATATCGCTCCCGCTGCCAGTTACTTTTTCCAGATTGCTGCCTGATACAGTAACTGCTGCCGTCAGCTGTTTCGTTATTTCATTAATATGCGCAATGGATGTATGTATCTTTGTAATGCTTGTCTGAAGTTTGCTGATATCAGAAGATTTTTTCTTATCCAGCGTCTTTAATTCACTCACCTGTCCGGTCAGTGTGCGTACCGACGACTGCACTTCGCTGATTTTAGATGTCAGACTCTGTATCTGCTTTGTCAGCTCTTTGTTCGCTGCTGAGAGCACTTTATTTTGAATTGTTTTGATATCTGCATCTGTAAAATAATCCTTTCCTTTTACCGGGGTCTTTACATTTTTCTTCACCTCTGCAATTACATCAGATTTCATTTTTTCCATCTGCTGTTTTGTAACCGTACTGACTGTATTGTTTACGAGGCTCTGCAGATCCAGCGAACGCTTCAGCCTTTCCAGATCCTGGTCTGTGAGCTGATAAGTACCGTTTTGGAGCTGGTTTTTAACTGTATCAGACAGCTCTGTGCGCAGCTGGTCTTCCAGCTGTTGTTTTGCTTCGCCGCTTAATCCGTTCGAAATATCCATCTGTGCAAGTGCTTCCTGCAATGCCTGTCTGACTGCACGGCGGATATATTCTTTCTGCTGTTTTGTCAGCACGCCGTCACCGGAAATATCCATCTGTTCTATAATATCCGCCAGTACAGCTCTTAAGTCCTCATCCCCAATTGCAATGACTTCTATTCCATGATCAGCTGCAATTTCGTAGATTTTATCTTTCGTCAGTTCTTTTGTAACCGCATCTCCAATCATATCTGACAAAATATCCGTTCTGAGGGTGTCTAAGACCTGTTCGCTTACATCATTCGAAATCTGCTCAATGCGGTCCGGCGTAATCCGTATGGATTCACCTTCTCCTGTCGAAGCATTGGTTTTGTCTGAAAACAGCCAGAACGCAAGTATCACCGCTGCAAGTATGACCAAAACCCCTGCCAGAAGAAAGGCAGCTTTTTTGCGGTTAATTGCTTCATAATCTTCATACTGATTTTCATTTTCGCTTTGTGGTGTCATAAATTATTCCTTTCTTTGATTACCATGTATTGCTACTGTTATCCTTTTCACTCCATTTTCGGGTTAAAATTACAAGAAGTACTTTTCAACTGTCTGATTTTTTGATATATTAGTATATGTAGATTTATATACAAAAATATAATCAATAGTAAGAGGTGTTCCATTGGATTCAGATGACATATTTCAACTAATTATACTTGCTGTATTGTTATTCCTTTCTGCATTTTTCTCATCTGCAGAAACTTCATTGACGACATTTAACCGCATCCGTATGATGACGCTTGCTGATGAAGGCAGCAAACGTGCGGCACGTGCACTGAAAATTACAGATGATTCCGGTAAAATGCTGAGCGCCATTTTAATAGGCAACAATATTGTAAACCTGTCTGCATCAAGTATTGCAACATCACTGGCCCTGCGTCTGCTGGGAAGTGCGGGGGCCGGCATCGCTACAGGTATTTTAACTGTGCTGATTTTAATTTTTGGAGAAATATCTCCTAAAACCTTTGCTACGCTTCATGCAGAAAAACTTGCCATGGCATATTCGGGCATTATTCAGCTGCTGATGACTATACTGACACCAGTGATTTTTATTATCAACAAAATGTCAAACGTATTCCTGCGCCTGCTGGGGGCTGACCCGAATAAAGCAAAAGATGCCATAACAGAAGAAGAACTGCGTACCATTGTAGATGTCAGCCATGAAAGCGGCGTTATAGAAACCGAAGAACACGAAATGATTCATAATGTGTTTGATTTTTCAGATGCCCTGGCAAAAGAAATCATGACTCCCAGAATCGATATGACTTTTGTCAGACTGGAAAGTACTTACCGGGAAATATTAGAAATCTACCGGGAAGACCATTATACAAGAATGCCGGTATATAAAGACAGTACAGACAATGTGATCGGCATTCTGAATATGAAAGATCTGCTGCTCTATGAAGATACTGAGCATTTTGCCGTCCAGAATATACTGCGTGAGCCATATTTTACTTACGAAACAAAAAATACTGCTGAATTGTTTTTAGAAATGCAGCGTAAATCCATTAATCTAGCCATCGTATTAGACGAATACGGCATTACAGCCGGCATGATTACTATGGAAGATTTGTTAGAAGAAATCGTTGGTGAAATCCATGATGAATATGATGCCAATGAAAAAGATCCTCTGACTAAAATCAGCGATACAGAATATCTCGCCGCCGGACATATGAATCTGGACGACTTATGCGATGAACTGGATATCAGTCTGACTTCCGATGATTACGATACGATTGGCGGATATTTCATCGGCTGCTGCGACCATCTGCCGAAAGAAAATGAACAGATAACGACAGAAGACGGTATCTGCCTGACGGTCACTTCTGTTACCAAAAACCGGATTGGACAGATACGGATTCAGCTTCCTGAATCCCTAAATGACACAGAATCTTAAATTTCTAAGCCGCGGGGCTGACAGGCCAGCCCCCCCCCCCCGGCTGCCTGATCAAAATCCAGCTGCATGTATTTTTAACCCGATGCCGTCTGGCGGCAGTCTTGAAACAGGTCTGCACTTATGTCTGCTTACAGTCTGCATCTTCTCATCCTCCTTTCTGTCATTTACCTGGTTCTTATTCTAATCCTGCTGAATCCGGCTGCCAGCTCAGCTGCATGTACTTTGTTCTAAGACACCGCCTGACGGCGGTTTTGAAACAAGCCTGTGCTTATCCTCTTTCTGCCTGCATTCTCCTAAACGCCTCCCTTCGTCATTTACCCGATTCTTTTTCTAATTCCACAGAAGTCAGGACACCGTTTCAGCTGCATGTACTTTGCTGACGCTGCCTGACAGCAATCCTGAGCAGTCCTATGCTTCTATACGCTTACGTTTTCTTACATTCTGCATGCTTCCGGGCCTCTCTTCGTCCATTGATCTGATCCTTTTTCAAATCCCGCTGAATTTAAGATCAGATCTGCAGCATGTACCAGTTCCTGCATAAAATAAGACTGGCCGTCCATTTTCATGCAGCGCGCATACTTTAAAACAAAACGCTCTGCCTTGCCGTTATCACTGGCATACCGGAAAAACTGGCTGCCCGGTATAACTGCTAATGCTTCTTTTGGAATCCGGTACTGACGATTCAGATACTGTTTATTATAAACAGACTCCTGATGATACTGATTTACAAGATAGACGCCTCTGCCAGAACAGGCATGCCGTTTTTGAAAAAACTGTTCCAGATGCCGGCGGCCCTGGGAAATGTTAATGACAGATACATCTGCCCTGGATAAAATATCCGCTGACAGCGCATCTTCCCCGCTTCCACAGTCCGTAAATGCGAGCTCTGCAAACTGCTCTGCCCGCTGAATCAGCCGCTGCATGCTTTTCTTAAAAAACTCCGGATACTGCTGCTGCTTTGCATAATCCGGCTGCATCAGATAATACAGCCGTCCTTTTCTGACTGTAACCAGACGGTCGGCTGTTATCCTGTCATGCCATCCGAAACTGCCTGCACCCAGTTTCTGATATAAATCTCCCTTCTGGTTTCTGCTCTGTAAAAGAACCGTCTTAATGTTCCAGACATCTGAACAGATACTGGCGACTGCTGCCATACTGCTTGTCATGCCGCTTCCCGCTTCTTCACTCCAAAATGCTATATTCACGCCTTTCCTCCTGTTCTTCTCACTGTGCATTCATGCCGCTTCCCCGCTCCAGAATGCTATATTCACGCCTCTCCTCCTGCCCTTTTCACCATACATAAAAGCTGCCCGAGTACCTTTTGCATATCTGAAGAAATTTGCACGCTCTGATTCAGACTCCCGAACTGCATTTCCAGCCGGCAGGCCTCGTCTGCCTGATGAAACGGAAGCAGCAGCCAGTGGTCAATAAAACCGTTACCTTTTTCAAAATGCCTCTGAACTTTTTCCAGAAAACCCGTGCTCAGGCAGAAACCGCGCAGCAGCACAGATGCCGGCATACTGTTACTCTGCATATACTGATTATAATAATCCAGATTTCTGCGGTCACAGTCGACTACCAGAATACGCGTACTGCATAAAGCCAGACATAACTGCGGCGGACAAACCCCGAGCTGTACAAATACATATTCATAATCCAGCTCATGCCACTGGACAACCGGCTCAAGGCGCATAAAATCTACATTCTGGAACGTAACCGGCACAGACGGCATACCTGATGCCGAAATAGAGCGAAACAGTACACCGTCATCTGAATTGTCGATGACACATACCCGTCTGCCTGTATTTTGCAGGGCACAGGCAGCGTACATGCAGATATCGGCCGGACAGCTCCCATAAAAACCGATAATATTTGACAAATTTTCACCTACTTTCTATAGGGTGTTTGTTTGAACAACGAACTTATTCTTCATTTTTTAGGGGATTATGCTAAATGTTATTCAGCGATTTTACCTGAAACTATATAAGAAAATTTACTGCTTTTTCTGATGGATACCGTTTGCAGCTCCATATAAGAAAACTAAGATGTTATTTATAATAACCGGTTTATTGATATTTGTAAAGTGAAATAACAGATATTTTTATAATTTGTGAAAACTGCACAATTTAAAACCAGCCCAGCTATCTGTCAGCATGGCGAAAACGGAGCCACAGCAGGAAAACTGCTGCAGCTCCGTTTCTAACGATCATAATTGATTCATTACGGTTTCTTATATTCTGCCGAAGCCAGCCGGACAGCTGCGGCCATTCCCCCATCTCCATAAGACGGGCTTTCCATAAATTTTTTTGAATGGCTGCTTATACTTCTGCCAGCCTTTTTTGCATGTATCATTTCACATTCCCATCCATAAAGCCTTTCCATAGATATGGATTCTATTCCGAGAACAGCATCTGCCACATGCTCTTTATAACTATTGATATGCTTTTCAATCATATAGCGCATAAGCCCGGTCCGTTTTTCCATGCTTTTTATATTAGACGACGCAAGAGCTGTCCTGTAATTAATCAGAGGCTTTTCCACAATTCCAATCAGCATCCCGGGATTTGCTTCCAGCATATTTAAAAAGAATTCCCAGTCTTCAAAACCATTTTTCATCGATTCATCATATCCTCCGCATTTCAGCCATGCTGAACGGCGGAAAATATGAGAGGCGGGACAGCAGTTTCGCGACAGAAAATCCGCAATACCGCCGCCTGACGGGTGTACATCCGCCTCAAGGACACCAAATGTATGCATCCAGGAAGACGCTGCCGCCAGACACGGATTTTTGCGCAGCATATGACTGACCTCTTCGATATAAGACGGCTCC
The DNA here is from genome assembly GCA_910580075.1 of uncultured Eubacterium sp. Taxonomy (GTDB): domain Bacteria; phylum Bacillota; class Clostridia; order Lachnospirales; family Lachnospiraceae; genus Eubacterium_J. Next base: position 17,227 of record CAJTVR010000047.1, read on the forward strand.
AGGCTGTCATCTCCGTCAAGCACTAATACCAGCGGTGTCTGTGTTTTTAAAATTCCTGCATTTCTTGCTGCCGATACCCCGCTGTTTTTCTGACGGATGACTTGTATGGGGACAGATATGCTGCGGTCTGCTTCTATTTCATTCAAAATACGGACAGACATTTCATCAGACGATCCATCGTCTGCAACTATAATCCTTTCCGGTTTTACTGTCTGACGGCACAAAGAATGAACCGCTTCATAAATCATGTTTTTTTGATTAAAACTGGTGACAACCGCCTCCACTCCGCTGTTTCTATTCATAATGTCTCTCCTATCACCCATTCAGTCAGCTACCTGCTCATCCGCCTGCCAGGCATGATTTTAGCACAGTCTGTTACAGCTTTACTGACACTTCTATAAAACCGGATGCATAAGGTCCTACTGCATATGGGTCTGCATAAAACCACATTTTACCGTTTTTCAGGTAATAGCAGTTATTATTAAAATTCAGCTCCGAAAGTGCTTCTTCTACCTGGTCTTTGTTTGGATAAAACAAAGAATCCTCATCTTTCTGCGTCTTATCAAGCTTCTTCAGATACAGGCTGCGCACTTTTTTGTTCAGCTGTGTTTTTGATATTCCAAGTATCTGCGCAGCCGATACCTTTTTTCCTGTTTTTGCATCAAAAATATATGTATAACGGTATGGCATGCCATGTGCGCCCATTTCATAATTATAACCGGACTGGAACACGCAGATATAATCTTTATCATTGTTTGCAATCTCACAGGTTACCTCATCAGCATAATGAGATCCGCTGTCAGACTGTGAAACAGATTCCTCTGCATCTTTCAGATTTTCCTGTGCCTGCCGGATCCATTTTGTACGCAGATTTTTATAAAATTTATTGAATGCCTGCGCCGCTTCACTATCGCCTTCTGCCTGCGGATATTCATAAGAAAGCTCTTTATATACCTTTCCCTGCTCCGTTTTATATTCTTTCGTATAAGATTTTATCGAAACTTTCAGTCCTTCGGATTTTTCCGTCTGATCATCTGACAAAGCATCATCCTCTGTCCGGGCTGCTTCTGCCGGTATTTTTGTATCTGCCAGACAGATCGAAGGTATCGTACATGGTACGGTGAGCATAACTGCCAATAACGCTGCGCTTAATTTTTTCATTGCCATAAATAAGTCCTCCTGGTTTTTCTTTTTATTTGTTTTCGTTTAATTATTAGACGCCTGGTCTGAGAAAAAGTTGCAGTAGATAAAATTTTTTCCAATTTTTTTAACTGCTCCGCAAACCGCCATTCAGACTCTGCTAAAATCTAATTAAACCGCAGGCAATAACTATGGGTTTCCCGGACGCCGGGTCAGATGTATTCTCTCTCTGGCATCCAGTTAATCTACGGGATTCCCGGATGCCAGGCAGAGAAATGTTTTCCTTTTTCTGTTCCGCCTGCGAACAGTTAGAAATTCTTAATTTTCTGCCTCATTTCCAGGATTTGGGGCTCACCGCCTGCCGCAGCTGAAAACCCGGAAGCCCCAAAAGGTGCCTGCATTATCACTCTGTACCAGTATAATTATTCTAAAAACCCGATTCCCAGTTCCTTAAGCTGTTTTTCATCAACTGTATCCGGTGCGCCGGACATTAAATCGGAAGCATCCTTAACCTTTGGAAAAGCGATCACATCCCGGATGGAATCTGCGTGAACCAGATGCATAATCATCCGGTCAAAACCATACGCAAGCCCTGCATGAGGCGGTACTCCGTACTGAAATGCGCTTAATAAGAATCCAAAGTTTTCCCATGCCCTTTCTTTTGTAAATCCAAGCACTTCAAACATTTTTTCCTGAATATCATTTCTGTGAATACGTACAGATCCGCCGCCCAGCTCCGTGCCGTTTAATACGATATCATAAGCCTTCGCACGCACTTTGCCCGGTTCGGTATCAATCTTGTCCCAGTCCTCTTCCATTGGCATCGTAAACGGATGATGCATAGCCAGATACCGCTGTTCTTCATCGGACCACTCTAATAACGGGAATTCCGTTACCCAGAGGAAATTGTACTGATTTTCATCCATGAGTCCTAACTCCCTGCCCATTTCAAGGCGGAGCGCTCCGAGCACATTCCAGACAATTTTATTCTGGTCTGCAGCAAACAGCAGCAGATCGCCAGGCTGGGCTTCCATTTTTGCAGCAAGTGCTTTTAACTCATCTTCAGACATAAATTTCGCAAACGATGATTTATAAGTGCCGTCTTCATTGACACATAAATAAGCAAGCCCTTTTGCACCATAGCCTTTTGCAAATTCTACCAGTTTATCTATTTTTTTACGCGGCATCTTTGCCTGTCCCTGTACATTAATACCGCGGACAGAACCCCCGCTTTCAATAGCATTTGTAAATACGCCAAACCCGCATCCTGCGACTGTCTGTGAGACATCTGTTAATTCCATGCCAAACCGGGTATCCGGCTTGTCTGAGCCGAAACGGTCCATTGCCTCCTGCCATGGCATTCTCGGCAGCGGCAGGTTGATTTCTACACCGGCTGCTTCCTTAAAAACATACTGCAGCAGACGCTCATTGACATCCATAACATCATTTTCATCCACAAATGCCAGTTCCATATCAATCTGTGTAAACTCCGGCTGGCGGTCTGCACGAAGATCCTCATCCCGGAAACATTTTACAATCTGGATATAACGGTCGTAACCGGAACACATTAACAGCTGTTTGAATAACTGCGGCGACTGCGGCAGCGCATAAAATTTACCCGGATGCACACGGCTCGGCACCAGGTAATCCCTGGCCCCTTCCGGTGTGGACTTTTGCAGCATCGGCGTTTCAATTTCCAGAAATCCTTCGTTTTCCATAAATCGGCGGACATAAGAAGCTGCCCGGCTGCGCATGATAAGATTGCGCTGCAGATCCGGCCTTCTTAAATCCAGATAGCGGTACTTTAAACGCAGCTCGTCCTTTGTCTGGATATTTTCTTCAATCGGAAACGGCGGCGTCTCGGATTCTGATAAAATCCGAAGACTCTCAGCGGCTACTTCGATATCTCCGGTTTTCAGATTTTCGTTGACAGCTGCGCTTCTCCTGTTCACCTTTCCGGTAACGGCTATCACATATTCACTGCGCAGATTTCCTGCTTTTTCAAATCCTTCCGGCCCTGCAATATCCTCGTCAAACACAATCTGCAGAATCCCGGAACGGTCTCTTAAATCAATAAATATAAGGCTTCCTAAATTGCGCCTTTTCTGCACCCAGCCCATAACAGTTACGGTCTGCCCGATATTTTCATTTGATACTTCTGTACATCTGTGGGATCTATGCAGTCCCTGCATGGATTCACCCATGGCTGATTCCTCCTTTTGACCTGTCATCAACAAAATAAAACCGTTTACAGACAGCCGCAGCACAAAGCCCCGGCTGATCTCAGCTAACGGTTAAAAAATTCTACAAATTCCTCATAACCTTCTTTTGTTAACTGCTCTTTTTGAAACTTTTTATTTTTATTCATCCGCACTACCAGCACCTGTTCACCGTTTTTCCTTGCTTCCTGTGCTTTTGTAATAACTGCGGCCAGCTTTTCGCCCGGATATCCTTTTTCTATTAAATAAGCTGTCTTTTTCGGCTGTTCCGGTATCTGAAAACCGCTTTCTAAAAGCAGCAGGATAATCCGCTCAAATCCAATGGAAAATCCACAGGCAGGAACATCTTTTCCGGTGAAACTGCCAATCATTTTATCATAGCGTCCCCCGCCGCCGCAGCTTCCGCCAAATTCCGGCATAGCGATTTCAAAAATCGTACCTGTATAATAAGACATGCCGCGCACAAGCGTCGGGTCAAATACAAGTTCAAATTCGGCTGCCTTGCAGGCATTGACGCTATCTGCAATTTCCTTCATGCCCGTTACGATATCTTCTTCCAGATATTCTCCCAGAGCACCGGCCAGATAAGAAATGCCATCCTCTGCGTCTGCAACTCCCTGAAACAGTTCTGTATATTTCTGAATGGAGGATTCCGCAAAGCCGGCCTGGGCCAGTTCTGCTTTCACGCCGTCTATGCCGATTTTATCCATTTTGTCCAGAATAATAAATACTGTATCGTAAGATTCTTCTGCAAAACCGCTGTATGCTGCCATGGCTTTTAAAATCCGCCGTTCATTAATACGGATTTCAAAATTGCGAAAACCGAGTTTTCCAAGAGTGGCAGTCGTGGCAAGTATTAATTCAATTTCAGCCAGATTAGACGGTTCACCCAGGATATCAATATCGCACTGCATAAACTGGCGGTAACGTCCTCTCTGCGGTCTGTCAGCCCGCCATACGCTGCCAATCTGAAGCGCCTTAAAAGGTGACGGAAGATCGTTTGCATGGCTGGAATAATAACGTGCCAGCGGCACAGTCAGATCATAACGCATGCCAAAATCCACCAGGTCTGCCTCTGTCTCTGCTGTTTCGAGGTTTAATTTTTCGCCGCGTTTCATTACCTTAAAAATCAGTTTTTCATTTTCTCCGCCCTGTTTATTTGTTAAATTTGCTATGCTTTCCATACATGGCGTTTCAATCGGAGTAAAACCGAAACTGCGGTAGGTATCCTTGATTACGGACTGGACGTAATCGCGGACCTGCATTTCGGCTGGTAAAATATCTTTCATGCCATTGACTGGCTTTTTCACTAATGCCATTGCAACATATCCTCCTATTTTTATGCCTGCAGGCTGCCTGCCTGACTGTATAAATATTGATTCTGCACAGATTCTGCATAAAAACCATTATATTTTCGCCGGAAAGAAAAGTCAATAGTGAATACACAATTGAGCGGTGCAGCGGCATATACTATAGAAATGCTCCCCGGAGACTCTGTAAAATGCCTGCGGCGGAGCTTTGAAGGGTGCATCAGACATAAAGAAGGGCATCTGCGTTAGCAGATGCCCAGCAAAAGTTACTGGCGGAGTATGAATTACCCGGACGCCGTGAGGCCATCCCCTACAGCAGTTTCCTCGTGATCGCCTCCGCTGTAGAACTGCGCGCCGCTGCAAATACTTCCGGATTGCGCTTGCAGAATCCATAGAACAGGCACTCAATGATAAACAGCTGCCCCGCCTTTGCGGCTATGGACCCGGACTGCAGCGGGCTTTCGTTATAACCGCAGAGCAGGACGACATCTGCAAACTCTGCTGCCCGCGATTTTGGGAAATGGGTAATCAGTATAATAGAAACGCTGTTTTTTCTGGCAATACTCATAATATCTTCCATGTCTTTGGTAGAGCCGGAATAAGAAAAGAATAAAATCACATCTTTGGAAGATGCCAGTGCAATGTTCATAGCCTGCATATGGGAATCGGCTATATGAACAAAACGTGATGAAGCCGTTGAAAAACGCGCCCATGCCTCCATTGCCATAACCATGCTGCCGCCCTGGCCGAAACAGAAGATACGGTCTGCAGCAGTTAGCAGATCTATTGCTTTTTCCACAACACTTTCATCCAGAAGTTCCAGTGTATCATTCAGTGAGATAATATTAGAAGCGTACAGTTTGCGGAAAACGCTGCCCATAGTATCCTCAGAAGTAATCGTTTCCGGGGAATCGTCAGGGTCACCCAGATCTGTCACATAATCTGACTTTGCCAGCGCCAGCTTTAAATCATTATAGCCGGACAATCCCAGGCTGCGGCAGAAACGTGTAATGGTCGCTTCCGATACGCCGCTGTTTTCTGCCAGCGTAGAAATAGACAGATACTGAACTGCTGCAGTATTTGTAAAAATATAGTCTGCCAGTTTTTTTCCAGAGCGCGTGAGGGAATGATATTGTTCCGTGATGTATTCTAAAATAGAGCCATTCAAAATATCTCCTCCTTCTGTATTGGCAGCAGGCATGATTACGGGCTTTTATATTCATAAGCTGTTAAGAACAGCGGCTCCTAACATGCCTGCCTGGTTGCCAAGTTCTGCTTTTTTCACTTCGACATGTCCAAAGCTCGGCATTATATTCTGATACAGTTTTTCCTGTATCTGCTGCAGGACATAAGGCTGGTCCATGACTCCTCCGCCAAGAATGATACAGGAAGGATTTAACATATGAACCACAGTAATAAGGCCGTATACAATTTCCATGATCCAGCGGTCAATAATCTTCTTCACTGCGGGTTCTTCCTGGTGAGCGAATATCGTCCTGCCATCCGTAAGCGCCGGGTCCGTTTCCATTGCAGATTTTACAAGAGCCGTTGCGGAAGCATACCGCTCATAGCAGCCGGAAAAAATATCTTTCGATGCGTCACGGTCTTGCGGATGAATGATCATTCCGCCAAACTCTCCTGCAGAATAACTGCTCCCGGAATACAATTTTCCATTCGCAAAAATAGCTCCTCCTACACCTGTTCCATAGGTCAGGCATACAAAATCGTTCCGGTTTCTTCCTGCACCGAAAACCGCTTCTCCAATGGCCGCAGCATTAACGTCATTTTCCACAGCAGCAGGCACGTGGAATTCGTCTTCCATAATTTGTTTTAGCTTTGTTCCAGTATAACCCGGAATATTTTCATTTGCATAGATAATAGTGCCCTTTACCGGGTCGGTCTGGCCGGCCGTACTGATTCCGATTCTGTCAAATGTACAGATATCACGGTAACCAGCGATAATTTCTTTTGCCCGGTTCACAACGTGCGCAGCGCCGGATTTTGCTTCTGTAGCAGTTTCACGGATATTTGTCAGACATCCGTCCTGGTATAATCCCGATTTAATGGCTGTACCCCCAATATCAAGTACAATTGCAGCCATAGCATATCCTCCTTTTATAAAACCATATTGTGACAGATATGTCAATTTATAATACCGGCTTTCCCCGGTGAATTACTTTGTCCAGGTCCAGATTTTCTTTTAACAGGACAATATTTGCATATCTGCCTGGTGCCAGGCTGCCATAATCTTCCTGCAGCCCAATGGCTTTTACAGGATTTACAGCTGCACATTTCACAGCCGACGCCAGCGGAATGTCCATATTTCTGACAGCATTGCGCATGCAGTCTGCCAGGTTTGTTACAGATCCTGCAATTGTGCCGTCATTTAATACCGCCAGATTTCCTTTTACTGTAACTTCCTGTCCTCCCAGATCGTAAGAACCATCCTGCAGCCCTGCAGCCCGCATACTGTCGCTGATAAAAATTATCCGCTCATCGCCAAACAGCCGGAATGCAGCCCGTACCGCAGCAGGATGTATATGCACGCCGTCGCAGATCAGCTCAGCCATACAGAAATCTGTATCTGCACCGGCTCCAATCGGGCCCGGAGAACGGTGATTTAACGGAGGCATTGCATTGTACATATGCGTCAGCTGTGAAGCACCATGGGAAAACGCTTCCATACAGGTGTCATAATCCGCTGTTGTATGGGCAATCGAAATATTAATATTTTTACTGTTGCGCTCAATGAATTCCATGGCGCCTTCCGTCTCAGGAGCAACGACTGCTGTACGGATTCTGCCCCCGGAAAGATCCTGCAGCCGCTGCAGCATCTTCGTATCCGCCGGATGAATATAACGTCCATTCTGGGCACCTTTTTTTTCTGCGCTGATAAACGGGCCTTCCATATAAAGCCCGCAGAAATCTGCGCCATTATCACAGGAAAAATCCCTGGCTGTTTCACAGATTTTTGCGAGTACCTCTTCAGACATCGTCATGGTAGCCGGAGTAATGGAAGTAACACCCTGTCTCAGTTCATACTGCGCCATTGTTCGTAATGCTTCTGCCGTGCCGTCACAGCAGTCGCTTCCCATGCACCCGTGAAAATGGATGTCTGTAAGGCCTGGAATCACATATTTTTCTGCCGCATCCGTGACTGTCTCCGTCCCTCCTGCTGCATCATATTCTTCTTTTGATACAATCCGGTCTTTGCATATATAAACTGTTCCGGCAGAAAATGAGCCTTCCTCCTTAAATACCTGGCCGTTTATAATTTTATGTTTTGTATCCATTTCAGACCGCCTTTCTAAATTTTCTATTTTTTCTGTTACCTGTATCATTTACCCGTAAGACATCATGTGCCTGTAACGGCCTGCCTGATTTGAATTAAGGTATATTTTTTGTATAATTTCTATCCTGTTATTTCTGAATTCCATTTTAGCAGGTTTCAAGTTTCCATTTCTGGCATTTTAATGTTTTTCTGTCATCTTAATGTTTTATTCTGCAGCTTCGTTTTCTGAAGCTGCAGCCGGCTCTGGTTCTGCTGTTTCAAAAAACTATGATTATTTCTGATTCTGATATTTTAATAACTGTGTTTCTTTTTATATTCTAATATTTCCAGCATTTCTAATTTTATGATTCTGTCATCAATTCAATTTTCCGCTATTCTCTCAGCATTCCGGACATTTTGACAGTGCTGCCTCATCTGCTACAAGAACAACATCCGGATGGAACTGCAGAATGGAAGCCGGCACCTGAGGGGTTACAGGACCGAAAAATGCAGCTCTTACAGCTTCTGCTTTATCTTCTCCGCTTGCAGCCAGCAGGATTCTGCGGGCAGACATAATCGTCTGGACGCCCATTGTATAAGCCTGGCGCGGTACATCTTTTTCGGACTCGAAAAATCTGGTATTTGCCTGAATGGTGCGCTCGGATAAGTTTACGCAGTGTGTTTCTTTTTCAAAACAGTCACCCGGCTCATTAAAACCGATATGTCCGTTATGCCCGATGCCTAACAGCTGAAGGTCTGCGCCTCCCACAGCATGAATGATTTCATTATATTTCCTGCAGGCTGCGTCACTGTCTGTCTCGGTCCCGTCCGGAAGAAACGTTCTGCTTCTGTCAATGTTTACTTTGCTAAACAGGTGCTCATTCATAAAATAATAGTAGCTCTGCTCATTATCGCGGGAAAGACCTTTGTATTCATCCAGGTTGATCGTCGTAACTGCTGAAAAATCGAGTCCTCCCTGCTCATACCATTCTACGAGCTTTCTGTATGCTCCTATTGGAGTCGAACCTGTTGCAAGCCCGAGCACACAGTCCGGTTTCATATAGATCTGTGCACCAATGACTGCTGCTGCCCTAAAGCTCATCTTGTCGTAATCCTTTTCTTTATATATTTTCATAAAACCCTCCATTCTTTTTTCATAGTTTCGAACCAGATGTATATAAATTATACCATGTATTACAGATTCTTTCAATTCAAATAATGATAAAAATTTTCATTATAAAAATAAAATGAAAAATTTTTTCAAAAATCTATTGACAAAATAAACCTGCAATTATACAATATAGCCATAAAATACAACATATGCATGAGGCATTTATGGAAAACGCCTATGCGGCAAAAGGAGGAGGAATAAAATATGAAGTATCGCAAAATTCTGGCAATGGCATTAAGCTGTGTCCTGGCATTCTCAATGACAGCATGCGGCAGCAGCGGAGACGGTGCAGACAAAAAAGATGACGCTCCGGCCGGAGACAGTAAAGATGAAGCGGACACACCAGACGGGGAGACAGAAGACGATGCTCAGGACGCTGGCCAGCCTTCTGATTCTGCTTCTACAAGTATTACATTATGGACTTATCCGATTGGCAGCTGGGGAGATTCTGCAACTGTTGACGGACTGATTAAGAATTTTAACGACGCACATCCTGAAATTCAGGTAACCGTAGAATATCTGGATTATACAAATGGCGACGATCAGATTAACACTGCAATTGAAGGCGGGAAAGCTCCAGACCTCGTAATGGAAGGCCCGGAACGCCTTGTTGCCAACTGGGGTGCAAAAGGACTTATGGTCGACCTTTCTGATTTATGGACAGACGAAGCTAAGGAAGCAATCTATGATTCTGTAGAAAGCGCCTGCCAGAATAATGACGGTGTATTTTATGAATACCCGCTTTGTATGACAGCTCATACAATGGCAGTCAACCGCGATGTATTTGAAGAAGCCGGCGCGCTTCAGTATCTGGATGAAGAAAAAGGAACATGGACGACCGAGAATTTCCAAAAAGCTGTTCAGGCAGTTGTAGATTCCGGCAAAGCACAGGTCGGAGCTGTATTCTGTGGCGGCCAGGGCGGCGACCAGGGTACACGTGCATTGATTAACAATCTCTACGGCGGCACCTTTACAAATCCGGAACATACCGAATATACAGCAAACAGCGATGAAAATATCAAAGCATTAGAACTGTTAAAAGGCATGGAAGGCCTCAGCTTTGACGCATCCATTCAGGGCGGCGACGAAGTAAACCTGTTCAGCAATGGTACACTTGCAATGGCATTCTGCTGGAACGTATCCCAGGAAAAGAATAATGCAGAAACCATTGCATTTGATGTTCTCCCAATGGCATTCCCGACCGAAAGCGGCGATCCGAAACTTTGCGGCGGCATCTGGGGATTTGGTATTTTTGACAATGGCGATGAAGCAAGAATCCAGGCAGCAAAGACATTTATCGATTTTATGGCAAATGACGAAGCACAGGTTGTAGAAAGCGTAAAGGCATCCAGCTACTGGCCAGTAAAAGATCTGGGCAACATTTATGAAGGCGACGAACTGATGACAGAATATTCCAAGTTTATCCCGTTTATGGGCGACTATTACCAGGTAGTAGGCGGCTGGGCAGAAGCCCGCACCGCATGGTGGAATATGCTTCAGCAGATTGGCACCGGTGCAGATGTGAAAACAGCTGTAAATGAATTTGTAGATACGGCTAATGCCGCAACAACAGCAAATTAGGAAGCAGTGCAGGAAGTTTCATTCTAGTCAGGCATAAACTTGCGCCCCTTCCCGACATCACAGGCGGGAAGGGGTATTTTATGACCAAATATCTGCCTGTATCACAGCTGGTTTCATGTAAAACTATAAAATATAGAAAAGAAATTAGAAAAAAAGAGGGGGGAGGGAATCTTATGAATACAAAGAATCCCATGAGCAAGGCGCTTATACGCCGTGAAACAATCGCAGGCTATGCTTTTATGGCTCCTAGTCTGATTTTCTTTCTGGGATTTGTTATCTATCCCATGATACAGTGCGTCTTCACCAGTTTCTTTGATTCCACAATGAACCGTGAAGATATATTTATTGGATTTTCAAACTACGGCGAACTGTTTCAGGATTCCATTTTTATGGGAGCTTTATGGAACACCGTTATTATTGTAATTGTTTCGGTTCCAGTCACATGTATTTTTTCTCTTTGGGTAAGTTCTGTTATTTATGATTTGAAAGGCCCGTTATGTTCTGCATTCAGATGTATCTTTTATCTTCCGGTTGTAACAGGTTCTGTTGCCGTTACCGTTGTCTGGAAATGGATGTTTAACAACTATTATGGTATTTTCAATTATATCGGAACAAAAACCGGCATGCTGGAGCAGAATATCAACTGGCTTGGAGATGAAAGATATGCGCTCGGATGTATTATTCTGATACTTCTGACAACATCCGTAGGCCAGCCAATCGTTCTTTATGTGTCAGCTCTGAATAATGTAGACCAGTCGCTGGTAGAAGCTGCTGAAGTAGACGGTGCTACGAGATTCCAGTGTTTCTGGAAAATCAAATGGCCTCAGATTATGCCGACGACTCTGTACATACTTGTCATCACAACGATTAACAGCTTCCAGTGTTTCGCACTGATTCAGCTTTTGACAAGCGGCGGTCCGAATCACAGCACAGATACCATTATGTACTATATTTATTACAATGCATTTAAACTGTACCGTTATGGCTACGGTAATGCCATGGGTGTTATTCTTGCTATTATTATCGCATTGCTTTCAGCTGTCCAGTTTAAGATGGCCAGGACAGAGTAAGGAAGGGGGACGCTGCATATGAATCAATCAAAAATAAACCGTTCTGGTGTATATAAAACAGTATCCGTGATTATTATTGCTATTTTCGCATTTTTGTTTGCATTTCCTCTTTACTGGATCATAACCGGCTCCTTTAAGACTCCGGCTGCAATTAATGCTCCGGCACCGCAGTGGTGGCCGTCAGAATGGGTCATGGATAACTATCAGAAACTGTTCAGCAGGCAGGTAGCTCCGCTCTGGGAATTCCACATTCCGTTTACGGAAGCTGTCTTCGCCGGACCTGAAGTGCCGGCAGCACTGCGCTGGCTGTTAAATACTGTATTTATGGGCGTTATGTCTATGATACTTACCTGTATTACTGCCGCAATGGCTGGATATTCACTTGCTAAAAAACGTTTCCTGGGCCGCACGATTGTATTTCCCCTGATTGTCTGTGCAATGGCACTGCCAAAACAGGTAATTTTAATCCCTCTGCTGCGTGAAATGTCTTCCTTAGAGCTGTATAATACAATGTGGGCAGTTATTTTCCCAATTGTAGGATGGCCGTTTGGCGTATTTTTAATGAAACAGTTTGCAGAAGGCATTCCGGGAGAAATGATGGAAGCCGCAAAAATTGACGGTGCCGGTGAATGGAAAACGTTTTATACAATTGCCCTTCCACTGATTAAGCCTGGTATCGGAGCGCTGGCTATTTTTACATTCATCAATTCATGGAACGACTACTTTATGCAGTTGATTATGTTAAGCAGTACGAACAACCTGACCATTTCCCTCGGTATTGCCAAGCTGCAGGCAGAAAATGCGACGGACTTCGGACTGATTATGGCTGGCGCGTCATTAGCGGCCATACCGATTATTATTATCTTCCTGATTTTCCAGAAGTATTTTACAAAGGGAATTACAATGGGAGCTGTAAAGGGCTAAAAGGTGAGATTATGATTTATACAGAAATAAAAAACCTGAACAATTACCGCGGGCTGGGACAGTATCTGGATGCTGCAATTGATTTTTTAAGCAGTCATCCGCTGAGCCAGTTCGAGCCGGGACACTATGAGATTGACGGCGAATATCTGTATCTGAATGTATTTGATTATGAAACCATTTTAGAAGACCAGGCTTTTTTTGAGGCACATAAAAAGTATGCAGATATCCATATGACTGTTACAGGAGAAGAAACCGTCGGAGTATCTGATACATCAAAAGTCACACTGACCCAGCAGGATGCAGACCTTTTCCAGGCAGAAGGAGACGTTGAGCATTACATAAAGCTCTCCCCGGGAAAAGCACTGTTTACCCTGCCAGAAGACGCACACAAAGTAAAACTGGCATGCGGACAGCCCGCACCAGTCCGAAAGGCCGTTATAAAAGTGTATTTAGGTTAGATTCCGCGTCTAGTCCAGCCACGCTGCCCGGACTGCCCCGAAAACCGCAATCCGGGCAGCACAGGCCTTCCGCTGGACTGGACGCTTTCAGAAGGAGGCAGAAGCATGAGGAACATAGAAAAATATCACGGAATTATTCCAGCATTTTATGCTTGTTATGATGAAAACGGAAACGTAGACGGAGAACGGGCCGAACAGCTGACAAAATATATGATAAAAAAGGGCGTGAAAGGCGTTTATGTAGGAGGTTCTTCCGGAGAATGCATCTATCAGACCGTAGAAGACCGCAAACTGATACTGGAACATGTCATGAAGGCTGCAGAAGGAAAACTGACTGTCATCGTTCATGTCGCCTGCAACAATACAAAAGAAAGCCAGGAACTGGCTGCCCATGCACAGAGCCTGGGAGCTGATGCCATTGCGGCAATCCCGCCTATTTATTTTCATCTGCCGGAATATGCCATTGCCCGGTACTGGAATGATATTTCAGATGCAGCTCCTGACACGGATTTTGTCATTTACAATATTCCGCAGCTGGCCGGAGTCGCGCTGACTATGCCGCTGTTTCGTGAAATGTTAAAAAATCCGCGTGTAGCAGCCGTCAAAAACAGCTCCATGCCGGCGCAGGACATCCAGATGTTTAAAGCAGAAGGCGGAGAAGGATTTACCGTATTCAACGGCCCGGATGAACAGCTTGTATCGGGTCTCGCCATGGGAGCAGACGGAGGAATCGGCGGTACTTACGGGGTAATGCCGGAACTTTATTTAAAAATAGAAGAACTGGTAAAAGCCGGAAATCTGGCACAGGCGCAGAAAGTGCAGTATGCTGCAAATGAAATTATTTACGGCATGTGCGCGTGCCGCGGAAATCTGTACGGTGTCATAAAAGAAATACTGAAAATCCGTGAAGGACTGGATATCGGCGGCGTCAGAAAGCCTCTCCCGTCTCTGGTTCCGGAAGACATGGATCAGGTTCGCAGATGTGCAGACATGATTGATAAAGCTATGCAGAAATTTATCTAAACGAAATTTAAAGGCGGCAGTACTGTGCCATGCAGCTGCCGCCTGCCGAAAGGAGACTGTCATGAAAAAAGAAGAATTATTCGAACAGATTAAGGGCAAAGTTATCGTTTCCTGCCAGGCAGTACCAGGGGAGCCTCTGTATGTGGAAGAAAAATCCATTATGTACCTGATGGCACGGGCAGCAAAACAGGCCGGAACACCAGCTATCCGCACAAGCAGCATCCGTGACGTCATAGCCATTAAGGAAGAAACGGGCCTTCCGGTTATCGGGCTTATTAAAATCCAGTACGATGGATTTGAAAGCTATATCACGCCGACAATGAAAGAAGTCGACGAACTGGTGTCCGCAGAATCCGACATCATTGCACTTGACTGTACACAGCAGAAACGCGGAGACGGAAAAAGCGTCAGCGAATTTATTTCCGAAGTCCGTTCAAAATATCCGCAGGCTGTTCTGATGGCAGATATTTCGACTTATGAAGAAGGCGTCAATGCCTGGAAACTGGGCATGGACATCGTGGGAACTACGATGAGCGGTTATACCAGCTATACACCGAAAATGGACGGGCCGGATTATGAACTGGTACGCAGGCTGTCCGAAACGCTGGATATTCCTGTTATTGGAGAAGGCAGGGTACACAGCCCGCAGCAGGCAGTCGAAATGCTGGACGCCGGGGCATTTGCCGTTGTTGTAGGCGGCGCCATTACAAGACCGCTTGAGATCGCACAGCGCTTTATTCATGCAGTAGAAGGAAGGTAACGGTATGAGAAAGCATGTTATTTGTTTCGGAGATTCCAACACGCACGGATACTGTGCCATGACAAACGGACGTTTTAACGAAGATGAACGGTGGACCTGCCTTCTTTCCAAAAAACTCGGGGATGATTTTCTGGTCATTGAAGAAGGCCTGAGCGGCCGGACGACATGCTTTGACGATCCGATTCACGAAGGGCTGTGCGGGCTGGATTATATTTATCCGTGCCTGATGAGCCATGAACCCGTAGATCTTTTGATAATCATGCTGGGTACCAATGATACCAAAGAACGGTTCGGCTCTTCCGCTGCATGTATCGCGCTCGGTTTAAAACGGCTGGCAGAAAAAGCTGCTGCTGCAAAAGAAGCCTGGCGCGGCGGACATCCTGAAATACTGCTTGTCGTACCGCAGAACATTGCGCCGGAATATGCTGATACAGAAATCGCTCTTACTATGGGAAGAGGCTGTGCAGAAAAATCAGAGCAGCTGGCTTATGAATTCCAGAAAACCGCAGTCCTTTTAGGATGTCATTATCTGGACGCAAACAAGGTCATTTCAGCAAAGACGAATACGATTGATTATATGCATCTGACACTGGAAGGACACAGACAGCTGGCAGATGCGCTGGCAGATGAAGTGAAAAAAATCCTGATATAAAAACAGGCTGCCGCATTACCAGATATATCCTGTTTCATTTTCTTAATGCGGCAGCCTGCTGCTGTATTTACGGTATAAACATCTTATACAGGCATTCCTTGCGTTCTTCGTCAGATATTTTGTTTTTTCTGCCGCCATACACTGCTTCCCTTTTCATGCCCAGCTTTTCCATAACGCGGAATGAAGCTGCATTCTGCGAATCACAGTGTGCAGTAAACTGATGAATTCCATGTTTCTTTCTGGCATATGCAAGCAGCGCCTGTGCTGCTTCAGACGCAATGCCCCTGTTCCAGTATTTTTTGCTGACAATCCATCCAAACTCTGCTTCATCTTTTGTGTCATTAAAGTAAATACCGGCTGAGCCTGCAATTTCCCGGGTCTGCTGATTATAAATGGCAAATTCATAATAAGACGGCTCCTGTTTCTGCCATTCACATGCAGCGTCTTCCAAAAAACGAATGGTATCTTCGATGCTGTCATCAGGAAGAAAGAGCATGTATTTTGTATTTTCGGGGTCTTTTGCATATTCGTATACCGTGTCTAAATACTGTATCCCATGCGGCTTGAGCGTCAGCCTCTCTGTCTTTATTTCCGCCAGCCTCAAAAATTCTCCTATTACAGCAGCCTTTGCATCCAGGCCATGCCCGATATCCGGCGTCTGTGCGACAGGCAGGCTGGATGAAATATGGCTGGAAAGCAGTTCAAACGGCGTTTTTCTGTTTTCTGACTGTGAAAGCGCTGTAAATGTCCCAAGCAGAACACCCGACACCTGTCCAAACACTCCCATCTGCTCAAGCTGTGCAAAAAGTGCAGAGATTTGCGCTGCACCGCCTCCTAATGATTCCAGAAGCAGGATTTTGCCTTTCATATCCGGCCAGTACGGTGTGCCTGCCAGCTTTAACAGGCAGCGGATATTCCCTCCAGCCACAATTCCTTCCATAGTCTGTCCCTGCAGAAATTCATACTGGATCTGATACAGTTCTTTTTTATGATTCATAACCGTATTCTGAAATCTATCCCGCAGAGCTCCGGTATCGTCCCTTATCAGGTTTTTAACCTGATACAGGACAGACGGCCTTCCTGTTTTCGCATAAACCGCATTCAAAACAGATGTCAGATCACTGTATCCCCACAATTGTTTCTGTGAACCGGCAATCACGTCATAATCCAGATACCCAAGCACTTCATTGGCAATGTCCCCTCCCGAGACATCATAGATGACATCAATATCGTCCCTATGGTAAAATGCCATCAGATCTGCTGCCCTCTCCTTTGCAGTGCCGCCAAAAACGCCGTCTATGGCATATAAATGCTCTGCTGCTTCAGCTGTAATTCCCATTTCGGAAAGAATTTCTTCCAGACAATGAATGTTTGCTTCCTGATCCGGCTGCTGGCCGTTTGAACAGGAGACCAGACCTGCTTTCATGTTCGTTCCCTCCTCTAAAGCTGTTTGCTGTTCCAGCCAGACAAGTCCTCTCTTTTTTATCCGTCTGCAGTCTTTCCCGACTGTCTGGCTGTTTCTGAATGATAACGTTATTCACCGTCCATTTTCTGCATTCATTTTCTAACCTGTTTTTTTGATTTCCAGACTGCTGCTTCCATGCAGCTGCAGAAATACGATTATTTTATTTGAGGAAGATTGTTCCGGTAAACGGCAAGCTCTTCATCTGTAGGAACATAATCGTCCATCTTGTTTTCGTGGAACTTCTCGTAAGCAACCATATCAAAATATCCTGTTCCGGTAAGACCGAAGAGAATGGTTTTTTCTTCGCCGGTTTCTTTGCATCTGACTGCCTCGTCAATAGCAACGCGGATTGCATGTGAGCTTTCCGGTGCAGGCAGGATGCCTTCGACCCTTGCAAAATATTCTGCAGCCTGAAATACATCTGTCTGTTTTACGCTGACAGCTTCCAGCAGTCCCTGATGATACAGCTCAGACAGCGTAGAACTCATGCCATGATAGCGGAGTCCGCCTGAATGACTGGCAGAAGGGATAAAATCACTGCCCAGCGTATACATTTTAGACAACGGGCAGACCATGCCTGTATCACAGTAATCGTATGCATACACCCCTCTGGTAAAGCTCGGACATGATGCCGGTTCAACAGCGATAAAACGGTAATCTGCTTCTCCCCGGAGCTTTTCACCCATAAAAGGTGAAATCAGGCCGCCGAGATTGGAGCCGCCTCCGGCACAGCCGATAATAATATCCGGTTTAATGTCATATTTGTCCATTGCAGCTTTTGTTTCCAGACCGATGACGGACTGATGCAGAAGCACCTGGTTGAGCACACTGCCCAGTACATAGCGGTATCCTTCGCTTGATACGGCTTTTTCAACTGCTTCAGAAATAGCACAGCCGAGGCTTCCCGAAGTACCAGGATGTTTCTCAAGAATCTTTCTGCCGACTTCAGTTTCTGTAGAAGGCGACGGAGTGACCGACGCGCCATAAGTACGCATCACTTCACGGCGGAAAGGCTTCTGTTCATAGGAGCATTTTACCATATATACTTTGCAGTCAAGGCCCAGGTAAGAACATGCCATGGAAAGAGCCGTACCCCACTGGCCTGCACCGGTTTCTGTGGTTACGCCTTTCAGCCCCTGTTTTTTTGCGTAATAAGCCTGTGCAATAGCAGAGTTTAATTTGTGGCTGCCGCTGGTGTTATTGCCTTCAAACTTATAATAAATCTTCGCCGGCGTACCCAGTTTTTCTTCCAGACAGTAAGCACGGACCAGCGGAGACGGACGGTACATAATATAAAAACTGCGGATTTCTTCCGGTATTTCAAAAAATGCAGTATCCTGATCCAATTCCTGTGCAATCAGATCTTTACAGAAAACCGCTTCCAGTTCTTCCGCCTTCACAGGCTGATAAGTTTCCGGATTTAAAAGCGGCGCTGGTTTCTGTTTCATATCGGCACGCAGATTGTACCATGCCTTTGGCATCTCATCTTCATTCAGATATATTTTATAAGGAATTTTTTCGCTGCTCATTGTAGTTACCTCCATATGGTTTTGTTATTCGTTCATTTTCAAAATTGCTGCTGATTTAATCTGATTTAACCTCTGTGCGCCTCTCCCGGCGCCAGCGTTTTGTCAGTAATTTCATATTCTGCCTCCTCAAATCAGGAAAATTAACAGTAGATTTTATATTCCATTCAGGGATACAGATAAACAAAAAAAGTCCCTGACAGAAATATACGCTCTGTCAAGGACGAATAGGTACAGATACAGTACGACACTATCCGCGGTGCCACCTTGATTCACGGTATGACCCGTGCACTTAGCAGGATACCAGCATATCCCCGGCATTTATACGCTTGCCTGCAGCGTCGCAGAATACTCTGTGAAAATCACATTTGACTGCGCCCTCAGCGGTCCATTTGACAACTTGTTTCTCACCTGATTCTCAGCATCGCAGGCTCTCTGTAAAGGCATCATTGCCGTTATCTCCGCATCAACGGTTTGGAATATTAAATTTGTTATGTATTCTATCACTGTTGTATGCGTATGTCAATAGTTTTTTTCTAAATATATTTCTTTGTATATATAAATGTTACTTTTCACACCCACGCCAGATTTGGGCATAATGATGAAATTAAAAAAAT
>CAJTVR010000048.1:0-13937 GCA_910580075.1 uncultured Eubacterium sp.
GAATACTTAAAGACAACATTTTCTATCAAAATGTTATGCAGTTTATGAGCTGTTTGTGAAGGAACGAATTTAAAACAGAGTGTGAATAAAAGAGGATGTTCAGCAAAGTGCTGAAACTATGTTTTTACAGATGTTAGTGAGGAGATAGATGATGCAGAAACTGGATTATGGAAAAATAGGGATGCGTATCCGCCAGGTGCGCAAAGCCAGGGGATGGTCCCAGGATGAGCTGGCGAAAAAATGCGGTATCAGTATGTCATTTCTAGGACACATTGAGCGCGGGACAAGAATTATGAGTATGGAAACATTTGCAAATATCTGTACGGCGCTGGAGGCGGGTGCAGATGAGCTGATGTGGGGAGTGGCGAATCCTTCGGATGCTGTGCTGGATATGTGGAAACAGCCGGAGAGCAGCCATCATAAAAAGAAACAGGCGGGCAGGAACGCAGAGGCTGAGACAGAGGATGGAAAATCAGACAGCTATGCGATGTATATAAAAATTATGAAGTCAGTAGCTGAGATTATGAATGAAGCGTAACATCTGATTTTTTGAAATTGTCAGGGACTATCAGAAACGAATTGATAAAAAGACAGAAAGGAAAGCGTATCGGAATGAACAGACAGTATTCCTTTAAAAGGACTGAGGAGACAGAAATAGATCTGGCTGATCTGATGAAAAAATGCTGTAGTAAATGGAAACAGATCGTTGTCTGTGCACTGGCAGCGGCTGCAGTTTTGGGAGGACTCGGGTGGCTGAAAAGCAGGAATGTCACAGATGTGCAGATATCTGGAGCAGAAACGGATGTGGAACTGACTCAGGAAGAAGACCGGGGCGTTGCAGATGCAGTCCGTCTGGAAAAAGAAATCCGTGCGCTGGAGGAGTATCTGGAAAATTCCAGGCTGATGCAGCTGGACCCTTATCATAAACACCGCATGATGATGCTTTACAGTGTTTGTGATGTAAAAAGGCAGGATCTGGCGGCTGTCACAGAAAGTTATCTGAATTTTATAACAAACGGAGGCGCTGCTGGTGTACTGGCAGAATCGTCCGGCAGATGGCAGACTGGCCGGAGTTATCTTGCAGAAATGATAACAGCGTATCAAAAGACGTATAGCACTCCTTATCAGATTACAGCAGATGCGCTGGCAGACAAAGAGATGCTTGCAGAATCTATCTTTTATGTGGAAATCACTGGTACAGATGAAAAAGAAGCTGAAGCAATGGCCGCAGATATACAGAAGGTCTTGAAGGAGTATTCTGACCGTGTAAAAAAGACGGCGGGCAGCCACAGACTGAGACTGTTAAGCAGTACAGCAGGTACTGCTGTAGATTTTGGTCTGCAGACACAGCAGCACGATAAAAGAACACAGCTTTCGGCAAACAGGATAAATTTAAAGGCAGCAGTGGATGCATTCAGCGAAGAGCAGAAAACAGTCTATCAAAATACTCTGCCTAAAGAAAGTACAGGCAGCAAAGGAGAAGATGTTTCGGATTCTGTTGAGGATCAGTCGGATGAAATGCTGTCTGGGGGAAGTTACAAATCTGTTCTTAAATATGCACTGATTGGAATTTTTGCAGGAGTTTTTTTGTATGCGGGTATTTTTACATGCATGTATATTTTCAGCGATACGGTGAAAAACACAGAAGAACTAAAAAGAATCTATACGTTTCCAGTTTATGGGCAGATTCAAACTCGCAGCAGAGGTATGTCAGAGCGGAAGGAGTCATACGGAAATACAGAAGATCAGATTTTAAACCGTATCAGAATCGCCTGTAAAAAACAGGGAATTGAAAAACTGTGTGCAGTATCTGATTCTCAGCTTACAGTGACAGAACGGGAATGCCTGAATAAAATAGCTGCCAGGCTTGCATCATGCGGCATTGATCTGTCAGTTACAGAAAATGTCAGCACTGATACAGATGCATGGGACGGACTTGTAGAGACAGGAAATTTCCTTTTAATATGTAAAATAGGGACAGCAACATATCACGGGATCGATGATGCGCTGAATTTTTATCTGGAAAATGGCATGACTGCAGCCGGTGCAGTAGTATTTTGCTAAATACATAAAACCGGACCTTTCTGTGAGAGTCTGAAGGCTGCATGCATGGGAAAGGGGCATAAGCCTCTGCGGAATATTGAAGAGAGTCTGAAGCGAAATGTGTGGCAGCAGGCATGAGCCGGGGCTGAATCAGGGGCAGAGAGTTACTTTTTTAATTATAAGGGTTCTGGATAGGAGAAAAATAATGGAACTAGAGCAGCGTCCGCTTGGCAATACAGACATTTATATCTCAAAGCTGGGATATGGATGTGCAAGCGTCTGGGGAAAACATATGATCAGCGATGAGCAGGCAAAAAAATTATTTGAAAAAGCATACGGGCTGGGAATCCGGTATTTTGACACCGGACACAGCTATGGCATGGCGGAACAGCGGATTGGAAAAATATTAAAATCTTCCTATATCAGGCGGGAAGATCTTGTGTTATCAACTAAATTTGGAACACGGATGATCAGGGGCAGACTGGTACATGATGCTTCGCCGCAATGGATGCGTAAAAGTGTGGAGCTGAGCCTGAAACGCATGCATACAGATTATATTGACTGCCTGCAGATTCACGGGCCGCAGATTTCAGATTTTACATCTGAGTTATACGATGCATTTGAGGATTTGAAAGAAAAGGGCATGATAAGGGCCGCTGGTGCAAATTCTTTTGATACAGATGTATTAGAGTTTATATGCAGGGAGCAGAAGCTGGATTTTGTAATGCTGGATTATAACATTATGAAGCGGAGCCGGGAAAAACTGATAAAAATTATACAAAAATGGAATCGGGGTGATAGCGGGAGCGCCACTGGCAGAATCGCTGTATTCCAGACGTATTTTTCGAATCCGGGACAAAAAAGATCTATGGTATCTGGCCAGGGCTTTGAAAAATTTCAGAAAAGAGGCAGTTTTGGGCAGACAATACCGTTTTATAAATGATGTGCCGGGAATAACCGGATCCCAGGCTGCATTAAAGTATGTACTTGACAATCCAATGATTGCGGCAGCAGTGTTCGGTACTGTGTCGATGGAACATTTAGAAGAAAATGTGAAAGCAGCAGATCTTGTGATACCGGGGAAAGTGCTGGAAAAAATAAAGCAGCAGGATAGTATGTAAGGCAGGGAATATTATGAAAATTTTAGTTACTGGGGCAAATGGATACCTAGGCAGAGGAGTGGTCAAATGTCTTCTGGATGACGGAGCAGATGTCATAGCTACGGACTTTAATGATCACTGCATAGACAGGCGTGCGCTGATAAAAACAGCGGATCTGTTTGAAATACAGGATCCGTTTGAGTATTTCGGATGTCCGGACGTACTCTTTCATATGGCATGGAGGGACGGATTTATTCACAGTTCTGCGAACCATATTATCGATTTGCCAAAACATAGTGAGTTTATCAGCAGAATGATAGACGGCGGCATAAAAAGGGCTGCTGTGATGGGCTCCATGCATGAAGTTGGTTTTTTTGAAGGCAGCATCAGTGAGAATACACCCTGTCATCCGCAGAGCCTGTATGGTATAAGCAAAAATGCACTCCGCTGTCTCACAGAATTAAAATGCAGGGAAAAAGGATGTATATGCCAGTGGCTGAGAGGGTTTTATATCGTTGGAAATACGCCGGACGGGTCCAGTGTGTTTTCCAAAATTGCACAGGCAGATCAAAATGGACAGGAATCTTTTCCATTTACACAGGGATTAAACCAGTTTGATTTCCTGGATTATGATGTGTTCTGCAGATATGCAGCTGATACGGTGCAGCAGGATCAGATTAACGGAATTATCAATATCTGTGCCGGACGCCCGGAAAAGCTGGCTGACCGGGCAGAGCGGTTTATTGCTGAAAACGGGTTTGCAATTAAACTGGATTACGGAGCTTTTCCTGACCGTTTTTACGATTCCAAGGCAGTCTGGGGAGATGATTATAAAGTGCAGATGGTAGAAAATCAGAAAGGAAGGGCAGATGTGTAAGTCGGGATTCAGTGCGTTAAAAGGTAAACGTATCTTATTTTTTTCTCCAGCTTTTTTCGGATATGAGGATAAAATAGCAGATAAAATGAGAGAGCTGGGAGCAGTGGTAGATGCTTTTGATGTACGTTCAGTCACAAAGGCATCCGAACGTGCCCTGCTGAAAATCAATCCCCGGCTGTTTGACCGAAAGACGGAAGCTTATTATGCACATATTTTTTCAAAAGTAAGGGATAAACGGTATGATTATGTGCTCGTAGTAAAATGTGATATGCCTACGGAACGGGTTCTGCGCCTGTTTAAAAAGCGCTTCCGGGATGCACAATTCTGTCTGCATATGTGGGATTCAGTGAAGAATATTCCGAATATCAAAAAGAAATTCAGGTATTTTGACTATATCAGCAGTTTTGACAGATATGACTGCCGCCAGTATCCGCAGTTTCATTTCCGGCCGCTTTTTTATTGTGATGAGTACCGCAGGAAATCTGGAAAGGATGGCTTTGAATACGATTTTTGCTTTATAGGAACGATTCATTCTGACCGCTGGAAGATACTGAAGGAACTGCGTTCACAGGCGCAGGAGCAGGGACTGCGGGTGTATTATTATATGTATCTGCAAAGCAAGTTTATTTATAGGTTTTACAAACTGCTAAAACCAGAGTTCAGGGATACGGATATCAATGAATTCAGATTTGATAAGATTTCCAGCCAGGAAACAGCTGAAAAGGCAGGAAGGTCAAAAATAGTGATTGATATCCAGCATCCTGGCCAGACCGGACTTACAATCAGAACAGTAGAAATGACTGGCATGCATAAAAAACTGATTACTACAAACGCGGATATCAGAAATTATGATTTTTATAATGATAAAAATATTCAGGTTATTAATAGAAATCATCCTGTAATCGGGGAGATTTCCAGTTCTGAATATGAAACGCCAGATGAGCGGGTGTATGAAAAATATTCACTGGAATCCTGGATTTATGATGTGCTTGGAATCAGAAATATTATAAAAGAAGAATAGGATGGCGGCATGAATCAAAAATACTCATTTTCAGAATTAATAAAAACAGCTTATTCCTGGCTGATGACAAAACTGTTTTATCCGAGTGCCCGGCTGATACGGAGGCCGTTTTATCAGCGCGGGGGGGGGTACAGGGGTGGAAAAGGTCTCACTACCGGAAGATTTTGCAGGTTTGACCTGAAAGGAAAAGATACGTTAAAAATTGGTACAGACTGTGAATTTGGCGATTTTACCCATATTGTGGCACATAAGGATGTGAGAATAGGGAACGGTGTACTGGCAGCAGACAGATCACTGACTGGCTCAATCTGTCAAATGCCTGCTTATATGTGCACTTTGCGGATACTGAAGGACGGATATCCCGCATCTTAGCTTGTGCGGCAGTTTTGATGTCCGTCAGCCTGCTGCGATGTATCAGGCCTGTAGTCTGTGAATGAAAAGGGGAAGCAGGAAATGGAATTAGTAAAAATATGCTGGGCGTTTCGCTGTATGGCATACAGACTGCGGTTTCAAAGCATAGGGAGTTATTCATACATAGGAAAGCCCGTTTATATCAGAAATCCAAAGAATATAAAAATAGGAAGCCATGTAAGAATTTATCCCGGAGCCAGAATGGAAACAGAGGGAAAAGGGGTAATAGAAATTGAAAATAATGTGGCGATCGGACAGAATTTTCACATTACATCAGGACAGGAACGGTTAGTAATAAAGAGGGATACAACGATTCTTGGAAATGTGTTTATTACAAATATTGACCATGACTATCGGGAGATTGGAATCCATGTGATGGATCAGAATGAGGAAGTAACGACTACTTATATCGGAGAAAACTGCTTTATTGGATACGGGGCGGCAATACAGGCAGGTACAGTATTAGGAAAACAGTGTGTTGTCGGTGCAAATTCTGTTGTGAGAGGAATATTCCCTGATTATTCTGTAATCGCCGGCGCACCTGGCAGGATTGTGAAAAGATACAACAAGGCGAACAGAATATGGGAAGCTGTTTCAAAGGAAGAGAGGCTGGAGAAGATGACAGATGCTTAAGAAATTTAATCAAAGAAAAACGTGGATGCTGCCTGCTGTAAATGCAGTACTCAGTTTTTTCTTTCACGAAAAAAAATATAATACGCCTGTTGATTTTAAAAGTGCAAAACATGTGCTGATCATAGATTATGCGCTTATAGGAGACTCAGTCATGAGTACGTCCTTCCTTCGCATTATTAAGAAAAATATTCCGGGCTGCTGTCTGACACTGGTATGCAGCAAATCAGAAAAGGAAATTTTGGAAGATCAGGAGATTGTGGATGATTTTATTACGATCAGGCTGGAAGCTCTGACAGATACGGCTGGAATCATAAAAAATCATAAATATATAAGGGAAACTGCTGAAAGAATCAATCAGAAAAGTTACAGCTTTGCCATAGAACTAAGGGGAGATATCCGCTTTATCTATCTGATGCACTTATGTAATGCGGAAAGAAAAATCAGCTATAATTATACGGGCGGAGAATGCTTTCTGACGGATGTTATAACTCCGTCAGACAAAATTGTTCATGTTGTGGAGGACAAGGTTTATCTTTTGAAGAGGATCGGGATGAAATTTTCAAAAGAAGAAGCATTCCCCAGACTGGATCAGACAGAAGAAGGGAAAGCATATGCCCGGAAATTCGTGGTAAAACATGGTGTCAAAGATACATTTCTGATTGGAATGCATCCGGGAGCAAGCATGCCAGTCAGAAACTGGAAACATTATCCGGAACTTCTGGAGCTGTTAAATACCAAAATACCAGATGCTTCTTTTCTGATATTTGAAGGACCAAAGGAAAAGGAAACTGCAGCACAGATGTCCGCAGCGGCTCAAAAAGCAGGGGCAGATGCGGTCAGAGTCAGGAAAAAAATCAAAGATTATATGAATCTGATCGGCAGCTGCGATATTGTTATATGCAATGACAGCGGAGCGGGACATATTGCAGCGGCAATGGGTGTAAAGACTTATGTTATTTTCGGTCCGGCGCTTCCGGAGGAAGTACGTCCTTATAAAGAATCAGGAGTGTACTGTTTTTCATTTCAGGAGCTTTCATGCAAGCCATGCCGGATGGGAACGTGCAGAAATCATGGGGCATGTCTGGAAGGAATCAAAGCAGAAGACGTATGCCGCAAAATTATGGAAACGATAGAAAAGTAAACAATATGAAAAAGATAAAAGCGATAGAAAGGTGAACCAAAATGGAGAAGCTGCTGCATCAAATCAGGCCAAAAAAAATTATGGTAGCAGGGGAAATTATGCTGGATGTGTATTATAAAGGCGCTGTAAAAAGAATTTCTCCAGAAGCTCCCGTTCCCGTATTCTTAAAACAAAATATCGCATACAGGCCAGGAGGTGCAGCTAATACGGCAGTAAATCTTGTAGTGAATCAGATGGAAGTCTGTATTTTATCTGTCACAGGAAGGGATGAAAACAGCCGCATACTGAAAAAGCTGCTGGATCAGGCCGGAATACAGACAGACGGACTTGTAGAAACAGACAGGCCTGCCTGTACGAAAACCCGTCTGATTGCAGCCGGAAGCCAGCAGGTACTCCGTATCGATGAAGAAGATGACAGCCTGATCGATGAGGATACGCAGGAAAGACTGTTCAGAATATTTAAAACAAAAATGAATGATACAGACCTGGTGATTCTTTCTGATTATATGAAAGGAATGCTGACAGAGGAATTAGTAAAAAAAATGATCTCAGCTGCAAGGCAAGCGGATGTAAAGGTATTAGTCGATGCAAAAGATACGAATGCAGAAAAATATAAGGGATGTTATCTGATAAAACCGAATAGACAGGAACTGGCATTGCTGACAGGCATGCAGACAGACAGCATGGACGGGGTTCGCAAAGCTATGAAGCATCTGGCTGAAATCTGCAGTCCAGAGTATGTTCTGACAACTTTAGGACCGGATGGCATGATGCTGATGGATAAATCGGGTAACTGGCATGAGCTGAAGGCTGTCACACAGGAGGTGTTTGATGTCACAGGAGCAGGAGATACTGTCATTGCGTATCTTGGAATGGGCATAGCCAGTCATCTGACTGTAAAAGATGCAGTAAATCTGGCAAATGCAGCTGCAGGCATACAGGTTTCAAAAGCAGGAACATCAGCTGTTACTTTGGAAGAAGCAGGAAACCGCAGAGATCACAGTGAAAAATATTTAAATCGGACAGGTTTAGAGATGCTGAGAACAAGATACCGGGACAAAAAGATTGTTTTTACAAATGGATGTTTTGATATCCTGCATGTCGGTCATATCCGGTATTTAAAACAGGCGTCGCTGCTTGGGGACATCCTGGTTGCAGGAGTAAACAGTGATAAATCTGTAGAAAAACTAAAAGGGGCAGGAAGGCCTGTAAATGGCGAACATGACCGTCTGGAAATGCTGGCAGCATATTCGTTTGTTGATTATGTAGTTTTGTTCGGAGAGGATACTCCTTATGAAGTAATCCAGGCGCTAAAGCCGGATGTACTTGTTAAGGGCGGAGATTATAAGTTAGATGATGTGATAGGAAAAGATATCGTTGAGGCTAATAACGGAAAAGTAGTGATAACAGCATTGACAGATGGAAAGTCAACCAGCAGTATCATAGATAAAATAGGGCAGAAAGGCAGCCGGGAGAAAGATGAATAAAGCAGTTTTTCTGGACAGGGACGGTACGATTAATGTAGATAAAGGTTATCTGCACAAAATTGATGAATTTGAATATATAGACGGGGTACTGCAGGGACTCAGAATGTTTCAGCAGGCAGGTTATCTGCTGATTGTGATTACAAATCAGTCTGGGATCGCCAGAGGATTTTATACAGAGTCCGATTATCTGGCTATAGACCGATGGATGAAAGAGGATTTAAAAAATCATGGCGTAGACCTTACAGCATCATATTACTGCCCGCATCTGCCCAAGGCGCATCTTCCCCGGTTCCGTGCTGACTGTGACTGCAGAAAGCCACGGACGGGATTGTTTTTAAGAGCTGCCTGTGATTATGAAATAGACTTTCATAAAAGTTATGCGATAGGAGACAGACTGCGGGACTCTCAGGGTATATGTGCTTCTACAGAATGCCACGGCTTTCTGATAGGCCATACAGAGGGAAAAGAACAGACAGAGCAGGTTAAATCGGGCAGATATAAAAATATTGCTTATGCAGATAATTTATTATCATGTGCAAAGGCCGTATTGTGAAAAGGACAGGTTCTTATTTATGAGAATAAATGCCGGGAAAAAGAGAGAATATGATGTTCTGAAAATTTATATGAAACTGTATATATTTGCCGGGATACTGATGGGGCTGATAGAGATTATCCGTTATGAATCGCTGGGCGAGGCAGCCGGAATGCCGCTTCATACAGACAGGCTGGATCTGATTCTGCTTTTAATCCTGCAGACAGGATCGTTAGCTGTTATATATCCTTTGTTTTTTGTAGGAAAGAACAGGGGAATCAGGCTAAAAGGGCTGTCAGATTACCGTTTTGAAATCAACAGCAGGAGAGTACATATCATTACATTTCTGATTCTGTGTGCTGAGCTGGTCTTTACATTGAGAACAGGAAATGCCGTGATAGGAAGAACGGTTACGTCCTCTCTGTCATTTCTTTTCAATATGATTAAGGTCTCTGCATGGATGCCGCTTTATTATGTGTGCGCGAGAGAAACAAAAAAGCCGCTCTACTGGTGTAATGTTTTACTGTATCTTTTATATGAATTTCTATGCGGATGGTCGGGACAGATTATTCAGATTGTGTTCTTTGAGCTGTTTTTATTTGTAAAGCATGCAAAGACAGGAAGGATTGTCAGATCATGTCTGAAGTTTCGCAATGTACTCACAGTGGCAGCGTTTATGGCGGGAAGTTATTTATATAGCTATATTTTTTCTTTTAAAAACAGTATACGCTATGCAGCAGCGTTTGGGTCGATAGCACCGCTTAGTTTTGCAGAAGGAGCAAAACAGCTGCTGTCAAGATTTACCAACTATCCGATTACGGTAGCTGCTGTTCAGAATCATGAACGTATTGCGCAGCTTTATGAATCTCAGAACAAACCGTTCTGGGAGCTGGAATCCATCCTGAGTCCGCTGGTTCCCAGATTTTTAATGCCCAATAAGGAATACCGCCCGCTGGGGAATCTCGTAAAACAGGCAATCTGGGAAGATAATCCAAAAGGTACGGGAACAGGTTATAATTTTTTCGTATACTGGGCAAATATTTTTGAATGTAATCCAGAGTGCTTTGTGGCAGGAGTGGCTGTCTTTCTTATTTTAGCATATATATCAAAACAGATTATATACGCATTTGACAATGGAAGTAAAGATGTGGAACTGCTCTATTTCTTTTTTATCTTTGGAATTATGAGTGAAACAAGCCTCAGCAGAATATTTGGATATGGATATATCTCTCTTATATATACCATTCCGTTTCTGATACTGGCAGGTGCGGTAAAAATAAAGATAACGACCGATCATAGGACAGATGGCTGGAAGGTAAAATGATACGGTAGAAAGGCTGGAAGATGGCATGGAATATTTATTAATTTTTTCACAGGATGATGAAGATTTAATCCTGTATCATGTACTGAAAAATATTGAAAAAATCTGCTGGATAGATGCCGGGGCGAATCATCCGGTTCATGCATCCGTTACGAAGTTTTTTTCTCTCCGGGGGGGGTAGGAATCAACATTGAACCGCAGCACGGGTTTTATGCAAAACTAAAAAAAGACCGTCCAAATGATACCAGCATTGAGGCCGGGGTAAGCAGTGAAGCGGGTGAACTGGAGCTGTTTGGGCGGGAAGGAAGCCAGGCAGCCAGTTTTGCCGAAAGCAGAGGACTGAATGCGGGTTCGCAGCCAAGAAAGGTTCCTGTTATAACACTTGGTGATATCTGCAGACAGTATTTCAGGCCTCAGGATGATATCCATATTCTTAAAATAGATGTAGAAGGCTGGGAAAAACAATGTTTAGAGGGTATGGATTTTCAGTTTATAAAGCCATGGATACTTTGTATAGAATCATCAGGCCCGGATGATTCCAGTCCGGCGCACCTTAAATGGGAAGCAATTGTAACCAATGCCGGATACGAATTTGCAATGCAGTACAGAGTGAACCGTTTTTATGTATCGAAGGAACATCTGGAATTAAAGCGGCTGTTTTTAAGTCCGGATAAATTACGAAAAATATACAACGTTACAAAATATACAGATTATAAAATAAATGAAAAATATGAAAAGGCAGTATGTAAAATAAAGACCTGTTTTCTTCTAAGGCCGGTAAGATTTTTCTATAACTGGCATAAAAACAGGATGACCAGGCGGTGAGAAATCTATGAATATTTTATTCCTGACAAATGCAGACATAAAAGACTGTTTTTATGGGGGAGGAAAAGCTGCCAGAAGCTGTTATGAACTGATTTGCAAAATAGGTAAGACAGATATAAAGGTAATCAAAAAAAAGACATCTTTATCCAGTGTCATTTCTATTCTGCAGGGATTTTACCCTCCTTTGACAAGAAAAGAAATCGAAAAAACGAAAAAGATATGCCGACAGAAGAAGTATGATATTGTATTTTTGAATACATCCATTTACGGTGCGGCTGCAAAAGCATTGAAAAAAGAATTTCCAGAGATTCCTGTTTTCGTCATGTTTCAAAATTGTGAGCTGGATTATAATGAAGTCCGCTTTAGCGGAAAAAAGAGCATAAAAAGCAGTATTTATAAAATTCTGGTAAAAAAAAGCGAAGCAATGACATTAAAATACGGTGATTATCATGCTGCTTTCTCAAAAAGAGATGCTGCAAGGTTAAAGAACCTGTATGGGGCCGGTACAGACTATATTCTTCCGCTGTTTCTAAAAGATGAGGCGGACAGACAGGATCTGGAAGAATATGCCGGCAGCGATTCATACTGTCTGCTGTTTGGCCCGAATACACCGCCAAATCTGGAAGGTGCAGAATGGTTTGCAAAAAATGTGTCACCCTGTTTAAAAATAAAAACAGTGATAGCAGGAAAGGGAATGGATGTCCTGGCAAAGGAGATGCAGCATGAACATGTGACAATTACAGGTTATGTAGAAGATATCCATGAACTCTATAAAAAGGCGCGCTGCGTGTGCCTGCCGCAGTTCAGCGGCGGCGGAATGAAAGTAAAAATGATAGAAGCCATGATGTTTGGAAAGACAGTCTTTGGTACAGATGAGGCATTTTCCGGGTATGAAAATGACCAGAAGGAAATCGGATTTCTCTGTAATACGCCAGATGAGTTTATCAAAGCGATCAATAATTTTGTACAGTCAGAGAAAGGATCTTTTCAAAAATGTGTCAGAAAAATATATGAGACTGAATATTCCGAACAGGCTGCCTATTCTAAAATGCGGCATGTACTTTCGAAAATAGCAGAAAATGGTGCAAATGGAAGCAGCAGGGACAATTAAAATCCAGAGAAAATTAGAATGGGGAAATCAGGGAAGGACGGAAAAGTGAGAGGAAAAAAAGAAGAGGGATTTGATGTGTACGTGGATACTCTGGTACGCAGATATCCACAGCTGGAATGCGTACGCCAGGACATTATAAATGCATACTTTCTGATGGAAGCATGTTATGAAAGAGATGGGAAACTGCTGATTGCAGGAAACGGAGGTTCCGCAGCAGATGCAGAACATATTGCTGGGGAGCTGATGAAACGTTTTCTGCTGCCGCGTCCGGTATCTTTCGATTATGCACAAAAACTCAGGGATACCGATCCGGTTATCGGGGCCAGGCTGGCTGAAAATCTGGAACAGGGTCTGATGGCTGTTTCTCTGTCTGCACACGAAGCGCTGTCTACGGCCTATATCAATGATGTGGATGCGGACAGCGTATTCGCGCAGCAGATTCTGGGATACGGACGCAGAGGGGATGTGTTTCTTGGAATATCTACTTCTGGAAACAGCAGTAACATCATTCATGCTGCGGTAGCGGCAAAGGCAGGGGGAATCCAGGTCATCGGTCTGACAGGTGCAGAAGGCGGATGGCTGGCATCGGCCGCGGATGCAGCAGTGAAGGTGCCTGAGACAGAGACATACAAAATTCAGGAGCTTCATCTGCCTGTATATCACTGCTGGTGCATGATGCTGGAGAACAGGTTTTTTGGAGGGGCAGGTTAATAAATAATAAAGCAGTATCAGTTGAGGAGAAAACAGTGGAAAAACTTTTGACCATATGTACAGCAGCATATAATGCAGAACAGTATCTGGATAAAATGCTGCAGTCAGTTTTAAAAAGCATTTACCGCGATGCAGTTGAACTGATCGTTGTGAATGACGGATCTACAGACCGTACGAAAGCGATCGCCGGGAAATATCAGAAAAGATTTCCTGATACAGTACATGTCATAAATAAAGAGAACGGAGGCTCTGGCTCAGCCAGAAATATAGCGTTTGAAAAAGCGTCAGGCAAGTATCTGAAAATTATAGATGCAGACGACTGGGCAGATACGGAAAAATTTAATATTTATATGCAGAAGCTGTCTCTGACCGATGCAGACATGGTGCTGAATGAACATTTTGAATTTATGCAGCAGAGCGGAGAAATCATAAAATCGGATAATTATGCCTGTCTGAGTGAACAGATCATCTATCCGGCTAAGAAGAAACTGCCGGGAGTCAGCAGAGTTTCCATGCATGATGTTACTTACCGGACAAGTATTTTTCAGACAAATCATATTCAGTTAACAGAAGGGGTATCTTATGTGGATATGGAATATATTACATTTCCACTGCCTTATGTAAAGACGATTGCATTTATTGATAAGCCATTTTATTTTTACAGAATAGGAACGGCAAATCAGAGTATTCATGCTGACGTTGCAATAAAAAAGGTAGAGCAGAA
>CAJTVR010000048.1:13947-23341 GCA_910580075.1 uncultured Eubacterium sp.
TATTTTTATACGTGTAAACAGGCTTTTTTATTCTGGCAGAATAAGCAGCAGAAACAAGGCGGTTGTTAAAATATGCTGGGACTGTCTTTACAGAATCTATCTGGATATTATTTTTACATATCTCAATGCGTATTCTTTCAGATCTTTGTCTGATATTATAAAGACGGAAAAATGGGCAATTAGAGAAAATCCCAGAATTTACCATGCAGCCAGTTCAGACTGCCGGATAAGAATGTTAAGAGCGTTTCATTACAGAGGATTTTATTTTATGCAGGGGCTGCGGAAAATAAAGCGTTTCATGAAAGATAGGGGGTGCAGGAAAAGTGGAATTTGATTATATTGTAGCGGGGGCAGGGCTTGCAGGACTTACAACTGCAGAGCGGATTGCCAGTGAAATGGACAGGAGAGTTTTAATTATTGAAAAAAGATCACATATTGGGGGAAACGTATATGACAGTTATAATGAAGACGGGATATTAGTGCATAATTACGGCCCTCACACATTTCATACAGATGATAAAGCCGTATTTGACTACATTTTGAAATTCACAGAATGGCATGATTATCAGCACAGGGTTCTTTCTTACGTGGACGGCCGGTTCGTTCCCATGCCGATCTCGCTTGAAACCATTAACCAGTTATATAATCTGAACCTGTCGGAAGATGAAATGGATGCGTTTATGGAAAGCAGAAAAGAAACTGTCAGAGAAATCCGTTCATCAGAAGATGTTGTGTTAAGCCAGGGCGGAAGGGATTTATATGAAAAATTTTTCAGACAGTTTACGATAAAGCAGTGGGGAATTTCGCCTGCAGAACTGGATCCTTCCGTGATTAAACGAATACCGTTTCGCAAAAACAGGGATACGAGATATTTTACGGACCGTTACCAGGGAAATCCAAAGCACGGATATACAAAAATGTGTGAAAATATGATTAAAAACAAAAATATATCCCTGCTCTTGCATACAGATTACAAGGACGTTATAAAACAGCTGAAATACAAAAAACTGATATATACAGGTCCTATAGATTATTATTTTGACTATATATATGGCAGACTGCTGTACCGCAGCATCCGGTTTGTGTTTGAAACGCACGATATGGAATCCTATCAGAAGACGGCTTCGAGCCGTTATCCGATGGATTATGATTACACGAGAATAACGGAATTTAAAAAAATGACCGGGCAGAAGCATCCCAAAACAACCATTTGTAAAGAATATCCATGTTTTGGAGAGGAGCCGTATTATCCATATCCTGCCAGGGAATGGAAAGAGCTGGCTTTGAAATACCGGCAGCTGGCTGAAAAAGAAGAAAATGTCATTTTCTTAGGAAGACTGGCAGAATACCGCTACTATGATATGGATGATGTGATAAAAAGAGCACTGGAAGTATTTGAGACAGAGCTGAAAAGAGGCTGAGAGATCAAAGATGTGTGGAATAGCTGGATTTTGTAATTATCCAAAAGAGGAATGGTATGCTTTAATCAACCGGATGCTGGATGTTATGAAACACAGGGGACCGGATGGGAAAGGCGTCTGGAGAGATGATAACAGAGAAATTACGCTGGGGCATAGGAGGCTGTCGGTTATTGATTTGTCTCAAAACGGATTACAGCCGATGATATCTGGTAATGGAAGATTTGTGATTTCTTTTAATGGCGAAATATATAATACAGAAGAACTGAAAAAGCGATTTGGGATACATCGGGCATTAAGGGGATACTCTGATACGGAAGTTCTTGCCGAAGCGATAGCCAGGGCAGATTTTGAAGAAGTATTAAAAGCGGCCAGAGGAATGTTTGCCCTGGCCGTTTTTGACAGAAAAACAGGGATTTTAAGGCTTGCACGTGACAGGATGGGAGAAAAGCCGCTGTATTATGGTTTTATAGACCAGGGATTTTACTTTTCTTCAGATCTGCTGTCTTTTGAACAGATAGGAGCTTTTAAAGGACAGTTAAATACCAGTGCTTTGCAGGTGTTTTTCAGGCTGAGTTATATACCGGCACCTCTGACGATATACAGGAATGTATACAAAGTAAAACAGGGACATATTTTAACCATAAAACCACCGTATAACTGCCAGGAGGCGGTCACAGATACCGCATACTGGAAACCGGCTGATGCGGCGCTGCGGGGGACAGCAGACATTTTCCAGGGAACGGAAGAAGAAGCTGCAAAGGAACTAGAGAAAAGACTTCAGATGGTAATAAAATCACAAATGATGGCAGATGTTCCTGTGGGCTGTTTTTTGTCAGCAGGAATCGATAGTTCTCTTGTGACAGCCATTATGCAGAGCCTTTCAGAAAAACCGGTTCAGACCTTTACGATAGGAGTTTCAGACAATACAAATGAGGCATGCAGGGCAGAGCGCATTGCGAAGCATCTTGGAACCAGCCATACAGAATTGTATGTTTCTGATAAAGACTGTCTGGAAGAAATACCGAATCTGAGCCGGATATACAGTGAGCCGTTTGGGGATCCGACGGCTGTACCGTCTATCCTGTTATCAAAAATGGCAAAGCAGAAAGTAACAGTTTCATTAAGCGGTGACGGTGGAGATGAGCTTTTTTATGGATATACGATTTATAATTCTGTCTGTGCTGCCTGGAACAGAAACAGTAAGGTTCCATGGAAAATCAGGAATGTACTGGGCAGATATCTGGAACAGGGATATCCGATAGCCGGGAAAGAGACGTTTGGATATCTGCTGTCCTCCAAAGATTATATGGATATGTATGAAAGAGCAGCATCCGGAAGAAGGCTGACTGATTATCTGTTGAAAAATTGTACGGGGGGGGGTAAAAATTTCCTGAAGACCCGGGATAGTGAGAACAGTCTTGGAATGGGAAATAATTTAATGCTGCTTGACCAGCAGCTGTTTTTGCCGGATTCACATATGGTAAAAATGGACAGGGCATCTATGTCACAGTCGCTCGAAACAAGAGCCCCGCTGCTGGATCGTGAAATCGTTGAATTTGCATGGAGAGTTCCTTTAAAATACAAATATGGAAGAAAAGACGGAAATAAAAAAATATTGCGGGATATTGTTTACAAGTATATTCCAAAAGAATTACTGGATATGCCTAAGCAGGGATTTATGATACCGCTCTATGCCTGGATCAGGCAGGGTGAGTTAAATGAGTGGGCAAAGGAGCAGTTATCTCCGTCTAAAATAGAAAGAGAAGGAATTCTAAATGAAAAAGCTGTAAGCACAGTATGGAAAGAATTTATAAATACCGGCTCCTACAGTGCCTGGCGCTGTGTCTGGAATATCTTAATGTATGAGCAATGGCAGGATTTTAAAAACAGGGACAGGATGATAAAGCAGGAGGATGCAGCTGAACTATGCTGTCTTGTAAAAGAGCATAACCAGATCCATGTATGCCAGTGTCTGTAAGGAGGGGATTACATCACAGAAAAGAGGGAAAATACATGCATAACTGCAGAATATGCGGCAGCCGAGAAAAACTTCAATTTTTGAATATCAGAGAAAGACAGCTGAACCAGGGAGACGTATTTCAATATATGTATTGTCCAGGGTGTAAAACTTTACAGCTGGATACACCGGTTAAAGATATGAGCAGATATTATGAAGGATATTATTCTTTTGATATGAAAAACAAAAGGATGAAACTGCCAAAGTTTATTGTAAAGCCAGTACTGGGACTTGTCATGAAGGATATATGGAAAAACGTGTATCCGAATCGTCTGGTAAACCGTCTGGCACATACATCTTTGTCTGTTTTCAATACAGGAGCACACTTTACAGACCGGGTTTTGGATGTGGGGGGGGGTAATGGGATTTTAGCCAGTTTTTTAAAAAAGAATGGCTTTAATGATGTTACCTGTATAGATTTGTATGCAGATACTCCGGCATACGATAACCTGGATTTTAGAAAATGTACAGTTATGGATATTGATGATCATGAAAAGTATGATTTGATCCTCATGAACTGGGCTTTTGAACATATGGATCATCCGCATGAAATTCTTGAAAAGGTGAAATTTATATTATCTCAAAAAGGACTCTGCCTGATTAAGATTCCTGTTCTAGGAAATAAGGCATGGAATATGTACAGGGAAAACTGGACAGGAATAGATGCTCCAAGACATTATTTTTTGTACTCTCCGTTCACTTTGGAATGGCTGTGCGGGGAGCATGGGCTGCAGGTGGAAAAAGTTTTATTTCACTCAGATTATGATTTTCTTTTTTTAAGTAAGATGTATCAGTGTTCCAGCCTGAGTCTGTATGAAATTCATCAGGAATTTCAAAAACTGCCGGGAAAGATAAAAAATCAGTACAGAAAGCTGTCTGCAAGTCTGGATTATAAGAAACAGGGGGATACTGCATGGTTTTATATCAGGCACAGGCAGGGCAGATGAAAATATCTGTTTTAAGCTGAATTCAGGAGGTGATCATATAATTAAAGATGGGCGTATTCGATCATTCCGCCCGGAATAGGAAATTAAAATGAAAACATATAAAATACATTCTGTAAAATACAGTTTTTTCATGAACTTTATATTGAAAGTTTCCGGTTTTATTTTTCCTCTGATTACATATCCCTATGTATTAAGGGTGATTCAGTCAGACGGCAATGGGAAAGTAGCATTTGTATCTGCGGTATCCGGGTATTTTGTGATGCTGTCATCTCTTGGAATACCGACGTATGGGATAAAAGCATGTGCAAAAGTCAGAGATAATCGGGAAGAATTCTCAAAAACAGTGCATGAAATACTGATGATTCATATGGTATCTTCATCTGTTGTGCTGATTATTTATTTTGTCTGCGTATTTTTCATAGACGAGTTTGCTGCAGAAAAAACGCTGTTTGTTATCTTCTCTGTTAATATATTTTTAAACACCATTGGCTTTCAGTGGTTTTATCAGGCACTGGAACAATATGACTATATAACGCTTAGATCTGTAATGTTTAAAATTATTTCTGTTATTCTGCTGTTTTTTCTTGTAAGGAATAAAAATGATTATATTCTGTACGGGATGATTTCGGTACTGGCCAGCGCAGGATCTAATGTATTAAATTTTATAAGAATTTTTCAGTTTATTTCATTTCAGCGTTTGGAAAACTATGATTTCAAAAGACATTTAAAACCCATATTTGTACTGTTTGCACACAGTGTGGCAGCATCGGTTTATACAGGGCTGGATGTCATTATGCTGGGTTTTATGTGCAGCAGGACAGAAATTGGATTATATGATGCCGCATTAAAAACAAAGTCCATTCTGGCAGCATTGATATCTTCCTTTAATGAGGTTCTCATGCCTAGAATGTCGTATTATACGAAACAGGGGAATACCGGCGCTTTTTTGAATTTACTGAAAGTATCTATGAGGATCGCTGTCAGTGTGACACTGCCTCTGGTTCTTTATTTTTCAGTGTTTTCGCCTCAGTGTGTTTTATTTCTTGGCGGGAGCGGATATGAGAAAGCGGCACCGATGATGCGCTTCCTCATATCTGCATTGCTGCCTGTAGCACTGGCCGGAGTGATGGCTTCCCAGGTGCTGATACCATTTAATATGGAAGTACGAAATCTCCAGGCAGTCCTGGCAGGTGCAGGAACGGATTTAGCGCTGAATATAATACTGATACCTGCATACGGCGGTGTGGGAGCAGCCTTTTCAACGCTGGTAACAGAAGCTGTGGTGCTGGGATTATGCTATTATTATAGCAGAAAATATGTAAAAGGACTGCTGCAGAAACGGATTATAGGAAGATACCTTTTTTATTCTATTCTGTCACTGTCAGTATCCATAGCAGTCAGAGATTTTTTTCTGCACTTTGTCAGTGCAGAAACGGAAATAACAATACTTCTGCTTTTAGCTGCTACATTTACATGTTATGCCGTGGTATATATAAGCCTGCTTTTCGTATTTCGGGATTCGGTCATGTTACAGATTACTGGCAGATAAAAAATGCTGTATATCAGAAAATTAAGAATTTCTAACTGTTCTCCAGAGCTGCAGAAAAAGGAAAAAAGTGTTTCCGCCCGGCTGGTACCGGATAAATTTCATATGTCTGTATGGATGCCGGTTTTCAGATGCAGACTATACCTTTATTCTGTCTGGCTGGTATTGACTGAATCTATGTGTTTTGTTCTGCAATCTGATGCCGGTCCGTATGCTGCCGCTGTACTGAAGCAGAATGTGCAGAGCTGTCTGATTCAGTACGGCGGCATACTGGAAAGAGCTCGATCTGGCGCTTATATAATTCTTGTAAATAACATTTTATTAGATAATGTTGTCTTAAAGTATTCTATATCAATTCATTTATTTTTGCAACCCCAAAGAAAAAATTGTCTAATTTTCCAGAAGCAGCTTTATATTTTTATATCTGATGATAAAGTTTTTGTATATTTTTCACAAAAAATTTTCTTTCCGTAATATTCTGACCATAATTTTAAAAATTATCCCAAGTATGCCGCTTTTGCGGATATTTTGATGAAATGCGCAGAAATAAAGGATTTTTCTAAGGTTTGTACACCAGTGATGCATAACATTATCTAATAAAATGTTATGCAGTTCATGAGCTGTTTCGTGAGGAAATCACAGACAGCAGACTGCTGGTGCAGAATGACGGAGCCGGAAGTGATGCCGAAATGTAATATTTGTATAACAGGAGATTTATAAATGCTCAGCATTAAAATGCCTAAAAATCGGGAAATAACACCTGAAAAATATGCTGGAAATATATCTGGCAAAAGTACAAAGCGGAACAATGCGAACGGTATGGAGAAAAAGAAAATCCTTGTTACCGGCATGTATCCATATGTGGGAAGGGCCTTTGCATGCTTCATGTGCAGATGGCCTGACAGATACCGGACAGATCTGGCCGGGATAAAAAGAAGGGTTCTGAAAGAAACAGATTTTTCAGGATATGACGCAGTTCTTTATACAGGTATGGCAGGCAGCCGTGAGGAATTTTCAGAGAAATGCACAAAGCTGTACAAAAAAGATGCACTTCGGGCAGCCAGGGCTGCCGGCCTTGCAAAAAAAGCAGGTGTAAAGATGTTTGTTTATTTAAGCTCCCTGCATGTGTATGAAGCGGGTTTACATATGATAACGGCAGAAACACCTGTCTGTCCGGCTGATGCACGGGGAAAAGCAGAGCTTTATGCGGAAAAAGCACTGCGGGAGCTCAGGGATGACACGTTTCATGCTGCTCTTGTCCGGATTCCTCCGGTCTACGGATACGGGCTTGGAGGGTGCTACCGCAGGAGCGCGCGTTTTGCAGTCAGATACGGTTTTTTTCCGGAATTCGGAAGAAAGCGGAGTATGATTCATATTGACAATCTCTCATCGGCAGTCAGGGGCATCATCTGCAGCGGCGA
Organism: uncultured Eubacterium sp.; assembly: GCA_910580075.1. Lineage (GTDB taxonomy): Bacteria > Bacillota > Clostridia > Lachnospirales > Lachnospiraceae > Eubacterium_J. The sequence continues at coordinate 21,300 of CAJTVR010000048.1, forward strand.
GTCCGGAATCTGTTTCCCGCAGGATGCAGTCTGTGCAGGCGCATATGAAATGGCCGCGGCAGCAGCCGGATTTCATGGAATAAGACTGAAAGGGACAAAATTATGGAATCCGCTTCTCGGGCAGCTTGCAGAAAGATCCCGCAATGTAAACGAAATATTTTACGGGTATCTGTGTGACCAGAGCCTGAATGTGCCGGCAGAATGGATAGAAGTAAAGAGCCTGGAAGAGGCAGTACGGAAAGCAGAAAGCGGGTGGTAGCCGTGCCGGCCCCTGTTTTCTGTCAAAAGCAGATCTATGAGGCAGACTGAAAGGAGGAGAAAGTTGTACAGTGATAAACATGCAGGACCGCTCAGACAGAAACGTATTCTGATTACAGGAAAAGGGTCGTATATCGGAGAGTGTTTCAAAAAATATCTTGAAAAGGAGCCGCAGCGGTATCTGGCTGACTGCATAAACACAGTCGGCCTGGTTCCAGGACCGGATGATTTCAGGGGCTATGATGCGGTATTCAATGTGGCAGGTATTGCCCATGTGAAGGAAACAGATGAAAACAGGCACCTTTATTATGAGATTAACAGGGATCTGGCTGTTCATATAGCACAGGCAGCAAAAGAAGCAGGAGCCGGGCAGTTTATCCAGTTAAGCAGCATGAGCGTATACGGGAAAGAGGAAGGGCTGATCAGAAAAACGGATGTGCCGGATCCTGTTTCTGCTTACGGGGAATCCAAACTGTCTGCTGATGAGGCGGCAGTGCAGCTGGAGAGTGAAGATTTTAAAGTGGCAGTTTTAAGGCCGCCGCTCGTTTACGGCAGGGGATGCAGGGGAAATTACCAGATGCTTCGGTCTTTTGCGGTAAAGAGCCCGGTTTTTCCTGATTACAGAAACCAGCGGTCCATGATTTACATTGGAAATTTATGCGAATTTGTAAAACAGGTGATTGACAAAAAAGAAAGCGGACTGTTTTTTCCGCAGAATAGTGAATATGTGGATACATCCAGGATGGTCATGGAAGTTGCCAGAAGGAATGGAAACAGGATACGGCTTACGCATATTTTTAATCCGGCAATACGCATGCTTCCGCTGAAAATAATAAAAAAGGTCTTTGGAAACCTGATATATGAACGCACGGATACGGTGAACAGGTATTCTTTTCAGGAATCAATTGCATTATCGGAAAGAAGGGCAGGCAGATACTGATGGCTTTATGATCTGACATCCTTTCGGTAAGCACTCGGCGTCTGCCCGTATTTCCTCTTAAAACTCCGGTTAAAATAAGACAGATTTTCAAATCCCACCTCCTGCGACACCGATAGAATCGTGGAATCCGAAGCCAGCAGCAGCTTTGCTGCCATTGTCAGCCGGTAATCATTTAAATATTCGATAAAAGACACTCCCATTGCATGTTTAAAATACTTCATAAAATGCGACTGGCTGTAATCGCAGTAAGAGGCCACATCCTGTATTGTAATGCGTTCCTGAAAATGGTTTTCCACATATTTGAGGATGACTTTCAGCTTTTCTAAAGAAGGCAGGGGCATTTTGGATGAAGATTTAATATTCCAGTCTGAAAACAATTCATAAAAAAGCGAAAACAAAAAGCCCTTGATGGCCAGCTGGGCGGCGTGCGGGAGCGGGGATATCCGGCAGATATCATCTGCCTGGTCAATCCAGTATGCGATTTTTGCATACTTTGCATCATCCGGCGTATAGATATTTTTTTCTAATATATGGGACTGCTGCAGCGGTGCAAAAAAGTCTGTCGTGCAGATATCTACGTTTCTGGACTCAAGCATGCTTAAATCAAACAGTATGTTTTCGTATTCCATACGGACACCCGGATACTGGGAAATGCCGTGAAGCTGTCCGGGAACAGCAAAAATAATATCACCTTCCTGTACAAGGGAAGAAGTAAGGTCGACGGATACATATCCGCGTCCTTTTTTTATATAAATGATCTCCATTTCCTTATGCCAGTGCAGCGGAACAGACAAAAAATCCTGCGGAATGCAGCATAAATAGGTATTGTACGGAAATGCAGCAT
>CAJTVR010000048.1:23351-35779 GCA_910580075.1 uncultured Eubacterium sp.
TTTTTCCTGATACTTTTCGTATTTTTGTATATCCATGAAGCAGCGGCTCCTTCCGGTTTTTCAATGAAAAAGGCATCTGATTTTGATAGAATTGTACCATATCACCATAGAATACTGCAAGAATAATATCCATAATTTAACATATAATACACACACCGGCAGTTTCAATGCCGGATGAAAAATGAACATTTAAACAGTATCAGGCATACTGTATGATTATGAAAAATCTGGGAGGAAATTCAAAATGACAGCAAATGAATATGTAAAATCCCGCTTCGGACGTTTTATGGAAGAATGCACCTATGAAGAAATTTATACAGCGCTGCTGGAGTATGTAAAAGAGAAAACGAAAGAACGGGAAAGCAGCCAGGGTAAAAAGAAGCTTTATTATATTTCAGCTGAATTTTTAATCGGGAAGCTGTTGTCCAACAATCTGATTAATCTTGGAATATATGATGAAGTAAAAGAAGAACTGGAAAAATGCGGCAAGTCCATAGCACAGCTGGAAGAGCTGGAGTTAGAGCCGTCTCTTGGCAATGGCGGGCTTGGAAGACTGGCTGCCTGCTTTTTAGATTCCATTGCTACGCTTGGGTTAAACGGCGACGGTGTGGGGTTAAATTATCATTTCGGCCTGTTCCGCCAGGTATTTGAAAACAACCTGCAGAAAGAAGAGCCGAATCCGTGGATGACACCGCAGTCATGGCTTACTAAGACAGATAAAACTTACAGGATTCATTTTGGCGGCTTTACGGTGCAGTCCAGGATGTACGATATTGATGTAGCCGGCTATGAAAACCGTACGACGAAGCTGCATTTATTTGATGTGGAATCTTTGGATGAATCTTTAGTACATGACGGGATTGAGTTTGATAAATCGCAGTTTGCCAAAAACCTGACGTTATTCCTGTATCCGGATGACAGCGACGAAAGCGGGCGTCTTTTAAGAGTTTACCAGCAGTATTTTATGGTATCGAATGCGGCAAGACTGATTTTAGACGAGTGTGCGCAGAAAGGCTCAAATATGTACGACCTTTCGGATTATGCCGTGATTCAGATTAATGATACGCACCCGACCATGGTGATTCCTGAATTAATCCGCCTTTTAATGGAAAAGGGCCTGACGATGGATGAAGCAGTCAGCGTAGTTTCAAAAACATGTGCTTATACAAACCATACAATTCTTGCAGAAGCACTGGAAAAATGGCCGATGCACTTTATGCAGCAGGCAGTGCCGCATCTGGTGCCGATTATTTACGAACTGAATAACCGCGTGAATAAAAAATACAATGACCCGTCCGTATCCATTATTAACGGCGATAACTGTGTATGCATGGCTCATATCGATATCCATTACGGTATCAGCGTCAACGGCGTGGCAGCGCTGCATACCGATATTTTAAAAGAAACCGAGCTGAACAATTTTTACAGGCTGTATCCTGAGAAATTCAATAACAAGACAAACGGCATCACGTTCCGCCGCTGGCTGTTATACTGCAATCCGCAGTTAACTTCCTTTATTGAAGGATTAATCGGTCCGGGATTTAAGAAAGATGCCATGGAATTAGAAAAGCTGTCTGCTTATGTCAGCGACGATGCCGTATTAGAGCAGCTTTTAAAAATCAAAGATGCCAGAAAAGTGATTCTGCGGGACTTTTTAAAACATACACAGAATATTGATATCGATGCAGATTCAGTATTTGATATCCAGATTAAACGTCTGCATGAGTACAAACGCCAGCAGATGAATGCACTTTATGTTATCCACAAGTATTTTGAAATCAAATCCGGCAAAAAACCAGTACGCCCGGTTACCGTATTTTTCGGTGCTAAAGCGGCTCCGGCTTATATTATTGCAAAAGATATCATTCATCTGATTCTGTGCCTGTCACAGATCATTAACAATGATCCTGAGGTAAGCCCGTACCTGAAAGTGGTGATGGTAGAAAATTACAATGTCACACTGGCAGAAAAACTGATTCCGGCCTGTGATATTTCCGAGCAGATTTCGTTAGCTTCCAAAGAGGCATCCGGGACAAGCAATATGAAATTTATGTTAAACGGTGCTGTAACACTGGGCACAAAGGACGGGGCAAATGTAGAAATCGCAGACCTTGTAGGCGAAGAAAATATCTTTACATTTGGCGAATCCAGCCAGACAGTTATTGACCGTTATGCAAGGGCTGATTATGTATCACGCTCTTATTATGAAGAAGACGAAGATCTTAAGCGGGCTGTGGACTTTATCGTCAGTGACGAAATGATGGAAGCAGGATGTAAGGAAAATCTGGAAAGACTTTATAATGAGCTTTTGAATAAAGACTGGTTTATGACATTCCCTGATTTCCATGATTATGTAAAGACAAAAGACAGAATGTTAGAAGCGTATGAAGAACGCAAAGCGTGGGCGAAGATGATGCTTGTAAATATCAGCAAGGCAGGATTCTTCTCTGCGGACAGGACGATTCAGCAGTATAATGATGAAATCTGGAAGCTGGATCAGTAAATAGCAGCTTTATTCTAAATAGACCGCGCAGTGGGATGTATGATGCTCACTGCGCGTTTTTTATACCAGCATTTTTCTTAGAAAAAATCTCTTGCATATCTTAAAAGATGAATTATAATGTAGAATATACATGGGACACTGTTTAAATATAGAAATAAGTTCGTGAGGATTCAGTTATGCTAATGAGATTTTCAGTATCAAATAAATTCGAGCGGTTTTGTCCAAACGTGAATCTTGCTGTGAAACAGGCAGAGTTATTCTGCGAGGATACCAGGCAGCTTTGTCATGTACTGGGAACCTCTGCCGGCAGACTGATACAGGATATGCGGTCCTGATTTATAGAACAGCTTCCAGGCGTTTGTTCTGGAAGCGGAGGATATTTATGAATTTCATTCAAATTCAAATCAGCCAGGGTGTTCACCGGGAGTCCTGCTGTACAAAAGATCTGATTATTTTTATGAATTTAAAACAGCATCTGACTATTACAAAGAACGGTTCCAGATTCGTCTTAAAAGAACGGGATATCGTTTTGATCAGTCCTGCAAGCCGCTTTCTTCTGGATGGAACGGATGCATTATTTGTGCGTTATACGATCTGTATGTATGAATTCCGAAAGATTTTTCCAAATAAAAGATACCAGTTTGTTTGCGATTCTACGAATGAACTCAATGATAACTATGATCTGCTGCGCCGGTATCTGACCAGTCTGCTTCTGGTGCAGTATGAAGAAAAAGAGTATCAGCAGGCAGAGTGGAATAAAATCAGTTATGAACTTTTGATTTTCCTGGTCAATAATTTTACAGTCACGGATTTTGCAGCAAAAGACAGCGGCAGGCTGGAAGATATTACAGATTATATTGACGCTAATTATCAGTATGAACTCTCATTAAAGCAGATTAGCAGGCAGTTCCATATGACGCCTCAGTATTTTTCAAAGTATTTTAAGAAAAACGCTGGTATGAACTACTATCAGTATCTGATTACGGTACGGCTGGAACATGCAGTGGATGAACTGCTGCATCAGGATAAAAAAATATTGAATATTGCGTTAGATAATGGTTTTCCAAATGCACAGTCATTTCACCGCTATTTTGTGAAGGCTTTTTCGGCAGTTCCGCAGGAATACAGAGATAAATACAGGAAAAACATGAAAAAAAAGCAGAACGATTCTGTTTTAAATTTAAAACGGGCTGTCACATGCCTTTATGAAGAAAAACACATAGCCGGATCTGACTATGTACTTGAGGCGGATGCATCCAGGCTCTCGCAGTATGAGATGTACTGGGGCAGGGTGATTAATATCGGTAATTCTGACCTGCTGCAGGATTCGGAAGTGCAGACACAGCTGGATTTTCTGTATCAGGATTTAAAATTTGAATCTGTGAGAATGGATCTGGACTGGAGCCGCTTTAACGGTACAGAAGGCTGTTCTTTTTATCTGGAAGAAAGAAAATTTGACTTTTTAGTCAAAAAAGGATTGACGCTATGGTTTACCATACAGGTACGGTTATTAGATGATCAGAATGCGATGTCTGAGTATCTGAGAACAATGCTTTCACATTTTGCAAACCGTTACAGTATAAATACCATCAGGCAATGGAAATTTGAACTATGCTTTAATACGCTGTTTGATGTCTGCAAGGTAGATGAATACTGGAAGATTTATCACCGGATACAGAAAATTCTGCGGATTTATGATGTGCAGGAAGAGTTAATGGGGCCGGGAATGATACTGGGAAACCGCACGGGTCTGTACAGTTTTCATAAATATATGCAGGAGCATGGTTTGAAGCTGCCTGTCCAGACATTCCAGGCAGAACCCTATATCTGGGAGGGAACAAGCGAAAATATTTATATGAAAAGGGCTACAGACAGCAGCTATATTAAAAACCAGGCAGTATCTTTAAGGCATTCTTCATATCCATACAGCCCGAAAGTAAACCAGATTTGTATTACAAGGTGGACAGACAGCATTATGCCGGTAAACATCATGAATGATTCCTGTTACAGGGGTGCGGCTGTTATTAAAAATATTATTGACTGTTTTGGCTGTGTACAGCTGCTGGCGCATAGCGTGCCGCTGGATGTGGCATATACGGACAGTCTGCAGGGAAAGGTATTATTTGGCGGAGACGGGCTGATTTCTAAGCAGCGGCTGAAAAAGCCTTCATTTTATGCATATAGTTTTATGCGGCATGCTGGGAATTACTACCTCAAACATGATAAACATTCTATTATATTCGGCAACGGAGATGCAGACTACAGTATTATCTGCCATAACTGCAAGAGGCTGGGATACCGGTATTATCTGGAAGAAGACAATCTCGATTATTCGAATCTTGACAGTTATTTTGACGATCTGGAAAGTCTTTCTTTAAAATACCGTATTACAAGACTAAAAAATGGCACATATGTAGTAAAAACCCGTTCGGTCAGCACAGATCACGGAAGTGTGCAGGATGAACTGCACCGTATGGCAAAAGAGGAAGAGATTTATATTCATGAAAATGATCTGGATTATTTAAGACAGGTATCTGTTCCGAGGATGCGGCTGAATGTGTATAAAGTGACAGACGGATTTCTGGAACTTCAGATTACTTTGAAAGCAAATGAATTTGCATATCTGCATATTATCTATCAATATTAAACGAGAAACCCGGGCAGGTTAATTATTAGATATTCATAATTAATCTGCCCGGGTTTTTTGTTTATCTTTTTTTCATAAAATAATTATTCTGGCAAAATCAGACAATTATTTTGCAGATATTAATTTTTTGAACGGATATAATACATACATCTGAACACGGCGCGTTCGAAGTAATGATACAATAGGAGGAATACAGAATGAATGAAAAAGAAACAGCATCCGCAGTGATAAAACATACCGGCGGTAAAGAAAATATTAAAAATATGACTCACTGCGTAACCCGTTTACGGTTCGTTCTCGTGGACGAAACAAAAGCTGACATAGAAGCGGCAAAAAAGGTACAGGGGGTTTTAAATGTTGTGATTTCAGGCGGCCAGCATCAGGTCGTGATAGGGCCGGCGGTAGAAAGCGTATATAAAGAAGCATGTAAAATCACAGGAAATGAGGGAAATTCATTAGAATCCAAAAATCCGGCATCCCATGATGGAAATCTGTCTAAGGAGAAAAAAACAGTTAAAAGCATCGCCAGACAGGCAATGGATACATTGATTGTATGCTTTGTTCCGTGTATCCCGGCAATTGCAGGAGCCGGCATGATCAAAGTGATTGCGGTTCTGCTGAGTTTTGCAGGCCTGCTCAGCAATGAATCTTCCACATATATCATACTGAATACAATAGGTGACGGGATCTTTTACTTCCTGCCGTTTTTTACAGCATACAATGCGGCTAAAAAAATGAATGTAGATATCTATCTGGCAATGTCTCTGGCTGCTATCGTGCTTCATCCAAATCTGGCAGGGCTGGGTGAAGCAGGAACCAGTGCAGGATTTTTCTGCTTTCAGATGAGTATTATGGATTACAGCGCACAGGCACTGCCTATGGTATTCGGCGTCTGGCTGTTAAAATATGCGGACAGGTTAGCAGATAAAATCAGTCCGAAACTTGTAAAAGTATTTTTGCGTCCGCTCATTGCGCTTTTGATTACAGCTCCTGTAGTTCTGATTGTGATAGGACCTGCAGCGCTGACGGTAAGCGGCTGGCTGTTTACGCTCTGCCAGTATATGCAGAACTGGGGCTGGATAGCAGTTGCGATTAATGCAGCTTTATTCCCGTTAATGGTTTTAACAGGCACACACAATGCTACCATTCCATTAATTATCCAGATGTTTGCGACCCAGGGCTTTGATGCGATTTTCCTTCCGTGCGGGCTGGCAGCGAATATTGCCGAAGCAGGAGCGGCATTTGCAGTATCATTAAAAACGCGTAATAAAGAACTGCGCCAGACAGGATTATCTGCTACATTGTCCGCACTGCTTGGGATTACAGAACCGGCTCTGTATGGTGTGAATCTGCGCATGAAGCGTCCGTTTGCAGCAGTGCTTGCAGGAGCGTTTATCGGAGGTGCTTATATCGGCCTGATTGGACTTACTGCCCCGGCTTTTGTAACGCCAAGTCTTTTGACGATTCCGGTTTTTACAGAAAATTGTAATTTTATTCTGGGATTGTCTTCAATACCGGTAACTTTTATGATAACATTTATTATTGCTTATATGGCAGGATTTCAGGATCTTCCTGATACCATGGGAAATAATCAGTAAGGGCGGTGTATTAATGTTTAATCAGAATTTTTTGTGGGGAGCATCTACTGCAGCCAATCAGGCAGAAGGCGGATGGAACGAAGACGGAAAGGGGATCAGCGTGATTGATGTCCAGGCAAGAGGTGAAAAAGTCCCCAGAGAGGAAACTCCGGGCGTACTGCAGGGACGTTATTACAGCAGCCACAAAGCAGCAGATTTTTATCATCATTATAAAGAAGACATTGCAATGTTTGCCCGGATGGGGCTGAAGGCTTACCGGATGTCTGTCGCATGGACACGTATCTATCCGAATGGTACGGAAGAGGCTCCGAATGAAGTGGGGCTGCGGTTCTATGACGAAGTATTTGACGAATTACATAGATATGGGATAGAGCCGGTTGTAACGGTCAGCCATTATGAATCTCCATATGCCCTTTCCCTGAAAGGAGGATGGGCAGAGCGGAAGATGATAGATTATTATCTGAAATACTGCAAGACTCTTTTTGAACGTTACAAACAAAAAGTCAGGTACTGGATTACTTTCAATGAGATTAACTGTGCACTTGTTCCGTTTGGGATTATGACGGCATGCGGCATTTACAGCGGAATATCTGATCCTGGCAATACAGAAGAAATCAGATTCCAGTCGCTGCATCATCAGTTTATAGCCAGCGCAAAAGCGGCGGCACTGGCAAGAAGCATCAATGCAGAGTTTCAGATTGGATGCATGACAGCTTCTATGGTTCATTATCCGCTTACCTGCAGTCCGGATGACGTACTGCTGACCCAGCAGACAAATCAGATGAAAAATATGTTTTGTCCGGATGTCATGATCCGCGGCAGATATCCGGGTTATGCTATGAGATATTTAAAGGATCATCATATTAATATTAAGATGTGTCCGCAGGATCATGAAATATTAAAAAATGGTACCGCAGACTTCTTTGCATTCAGTTATTATATGAGTAACTGCTGCGGAAAGAATCCGGATGCAGAAAAAACAGCAGCCAATTTAGCAGAAGGATTGAAAAATCCGTATTTACAGGCAAGTGAATATGGATGGCAGATTGATCCGTCTGGTTTTAGATATTTTATGAATGAAGTATATGACCGTTATCAGGTACCTCTGATGGTTGTAGAAAACGGTCTGGGAGCAAAAGATATCCTTGAAAACGGTGCAGTTCATGACCGCTACCGGATCGAATATTTAAAAGCCCATATCGAAGCGCTGGATGAGACACTGGAAGATGGGGTAGAAGTAATTGGCTATATGCCATGGAGCGCTCTGGATTTGATCGCCCTTTCGACAGGCAATATTGAAAAGAGGTATGGATTTATTTATGTAGATGCTGACAATGAAGGCAGAGGCAGTTACAAACGGATACCAAAAGACAGTTTTTACTGGTATAAAAAAGTAATTGCTGCAAATGGAAAAGATCTGGAAATAGATTAGAAAAGGAGAAATCTGTATGGGTATATTTGATTTCATAAAAAGGGAGAAAAAGAATCAGGAAGAAGAAATTTTGGTGCTGACGGCTGCCGCCAAAGGACATTTAATTCCTCTGGATCAGGTGCAGGATCCGGTATTCAGCGAGGGAACACTGGGCCAGGGCTGCGGGATTGAGCCGGCAGAAGGCAGGGTATATGCTCCGATGGACGGGGAAATTACGATGACGGCAGATACAGCCCATGCTGTCGGCATAAAAGGAGCAGGCGGTGCGGAACTGCTGATTCACGTCGGGATTGATACAGTGGAAATGAACGGAGATGGATTTTCGAATTATGTGAAAACAGGGGATCACGTGAAAGCAGGACAGCTGCTGCTGGAAATGGATCTGGAAAAGATCAAAGAAGCGGGGCATCTGCCGACAGTCATTACGGTTGTTTCTAATTCGGACCAGTTTGCTTCTGTAAAGGCAGCTGACGAATGTGATTCTGATAAAGACACGCAGATGATGTGGATATCATAACGAAAAGTGTGGGTTGCAGGCCTGCAAGATGTGGAAGCAGTTTTTTGTAACAGATATAATTTAAGTTTATTGCTGAAAGTCAATAGGGAGCTGTCGCGCTAAGCAAAACATATACAAGATATAGTATAAAAGAATGATTCAAACCAGCTATATCCTGTATCAATTTTCTTAATGTGACAGCTCCGTTTTTATACAAACGTGCAGGACAAAAACACGTTCTATAAGTTAGCAAGCGAATCCTGAGAAATCGTATGAATGCCTTTTCTGTTTAAAATTTCGATCGCTTTTTCATTATTTTCTACCCGCAGCACCATATAAGCGGTTGCCTGTTTGCGGGTCAGAAAGGCGTACATATATTCTAAATTTACGCCGCCGTCGCCTAACAGTTTTAAAATATGAAACAGGCTGCCAGGCTCATCAGGCATTTCTACTGCCAGCACCGGTGTAATGGAAGCCACATACCCGGCTTCTTTTAAGATGCAGGATGTTTTATATGCATCATCCACAATCATGCGCACAATGCCAAAATCCTGGGCTTCGGCAATAGATAACGCCCGCATGTCTATCTGGTTTTCATGTAAGTATTCGGTCAGTTCAGCCAGTTTCCCGGCTTTATTTTCCACAAATACAGAAATCTGTTTAACTGTCATAATCCCCCTCCTGTCTGGAATACCACAAAATCTGCAGCGGTTTCCAATATGAACCGCTGTTCTTTACCCTTTGTATAAATTCCGCTGGTCAATGACACGGACCGCTTTTCCTTCGCTGCGTGTAATCGTCTTTGGATTTACGAGTTTGACTTTGACATAGATGCCAAGCATAGCTTTTAGTGCATTTACCAGTTTCTTTTCTCTTTCAGCTACAATACCCGCATTATCCGAGAACATTTCCTGGGTCATTTCTACCTGGACTTCAATCGTATCGCTGTTATTTTTACGGCCCACAAGAATCTGGTAATTTGCCGGATAACCCTGATTTAATAAAACGGTTTCAATCTGGGACGGGAATACATTTACGCCTTTGACAATCAGCATATCATCGCTGCGTCCTAACGGTTTTGTCATTTTCACATGTGTGCGGCCGCAGGAACATTTTTCGTGGCTTAAGATACAGATATCCCTCGTACGGTAGCGGAGCAGCGGAAATGCTTCTTTAGTAATGCTTGTAAATACCAGTTCGCCTTTTTCACCGTCAGGAAGAACTTCACCGGTTTTCGGATTAATGACTTCTGCAATAAAGTGGTCTTCGTTGATGTGCATTCCGGTCTGATCGGAACATTCAAAAGAAACACCCGGGCCGGAAATTTCCGTCAGCCCGTAAATATCGAAGGCTTTAATGCCCAGTTTTTCTTCGATGTCATGGCGCATTTCCTCTGTCCAGGCTTCCGCTCCGAAAATGCCTGCTTTTAACTGAATCTGGTCCTGAAGGCCTTTTTCCCAGATGGATTCTGCGAGATAGGCAGCATAAGAAGGCGTACAGCATAAAATAGTAGAGCCTAAATCACACATAAACTGAATCTGTCGGTCGGTATTTCCCGAAGACATTGGAAGTGTCAGGGAACCGATTTTGTGAGATCCGCCGTTTAAGCCCGGACCGCCTGTAAATAAGCCGTAGCCGTAGCAGACATGTACTACATCGTCCTTTGTTCCTCCGGCGGCAGCAATAGCCCTCGCACAGCAGTCCTCCCATAAATCCAGGTCATGCTGGGTATAAAAGGCTACGACCCGGCGTCCGGTTGTGCCGCTGGTAGACTGTATTCTTACACAGTCAGAAAGCGGAGCTGCTAAAAGCCCGTATGGATAAGCATCGCGCAGATCATCCTTTGTCAGAAATGGCAGCTTATGTAAGTCGTCCACAGACTGAATATCCTGCGGTGTCACACCTGATTCGTCCATTTTTTTTCTGTAAAAAGCTACATTTTCATAAACCCGTTTCACTGTTTTTGCCAGTCTCTCGTCCTGCCAGGCGCGGATCTGATCCCGGGAGGCACATTCGATTTCTGGCTGGTAGTAGTGTTCCATAGATGATTTTCCTTTCTGTATGTAATACGGAAATTATATCATATTTTCTTTGCAGGATACAAGAAAAAAATCGGGAGGATAAAAAGTGCGGGCTATTTATGTGTGACATCTGAAGAAAAGAGAGCATTTAGCCGATATGCGTGGACATATTTCTCTTATGGAGCTGCTGACATTTGGCATATTCCTTCTGGCATTGCTTACATTCGTGTTTACGTTTTGTAAGTAGTCATACATAACAAAAGCCACCCTTGTACTTTGACGAGTGTAGGGTGGCATTGCTATCTTAACAATTGGTCAACCCCTTGTGGGCGGTTGCTTTTATTTTGTGTTTATAATATAGCATATCCTAGTTGTGATTGCAATAGCATTTTTGTCTGGCATTATTCTATTGTTTTTTATTTTTTAGTGTTTAACCTCATTAGTGTGCTTATTCTTAAACTATATTACAGCATAGTTTTGCCACACGATATGCACAAGCAGGAATGAACCCTAAGATGCTTCAATCAGTTCGCACCAATGCTAAACTAATCTGAATAATTGGTGAACCGCCACTGCCGCAAATAGTGACGGCTGGCTTCATCTGAGGTTCAGTCTGTTCAGTTAGAGGGATCAGAGCCGTTTTCAATCTGTTTTAAGAAAGTCCGGACAGCAGCCTCCTTTTTTTCTTCTGCCACATACTGCATATAATCCTTCTGAAGTTTCCAGGGCGTATAAGCAGCCCCATGCGACTGATACCAGACAGAAAGAGATTTCCACAGTTCTTTTTTGGATTCATCGGTATGGATGTCGGCAAGTGTGCCGTATAAGTCAAATAAAATATTCTGATAGTTCATAAGAGACTCCTTTTTACCATGTTTATTTATGAGGGGGAGTGATTGCCCGGATGCCAGGAAAAAGTTTCTCCACCCGGCGTCCGGGTAATCAATCATTTCCCGCAAACTGGCAGTCCTGGAGCATTCAGCCAGCAGAGTGGAATTTGAATTTCAGCTGCTGCTATTGTATCATCCCATTATAAAGAAAGCAAGTACCAGGGCAGTTCATGCCGCAGCAGCTGCATGCATCGTAATGTGGCAGTTTCCTGCTGGTTAACTTTTCATTCTAAGTCAAATCCTGTTCCATTGTTTTTTGGTTCACGATTTTTTATAATATCATCAGGAGGTAAGACAAATGAAAGAAATAAATCTTGGCCGTATCCTGATAAAAAACCGCCATAGGCTTGGAATTACACAAGACGATTTAGCTGCCTGTATAGGTGTTTCAAAAGCCGTCGTGTCAAAGTGGGAAACTGGAGTTTCCCATAGTTAAAGATACCACACCAAATATGATGAACCCACGCTTATACACTACCAGCTATAATAAACCGCAAGGACAGCAATTTGATGATACTGCTGTCCTTTCTTTTATAAAATTGCAGTACACATAAAAAAGCTGTAAAATGATAAATATATTTGTCCTTGTAACAATTCTCGGACATTTGCCTGTTATACTATCTGCAAAAAGCAAAGGAAGTGAGGATATGAAGCAGATTTTAATTGTCGAGGACGACAGTTTTTTGAATAAGATGTTAGCCTATAACCTGACCGCAGACGGCGTCCCTAAACGGCAAGCCCCTGACCCTATCCCCGATGGAGTATAAAATGCTGAACCTGTTCCGCAAAAATCCCCGGCAAGTGCTGACCCGTGGGCAGCTTTTGGAAAAGCTGTGGGATA
>CAJTVR010000049.1 GCA_910580075.1 uncultured Eubacterium sp.
GAAAATTTAGAATTTCTTACTGTTCGCAGGCGGAACAGAAAAAGGAAAAAGTTTCCCATCCTGGCGTCCGGGAATCCATCCCCCGCCCCCCCCCTCCCTGCCACACACAAAAAAGATACAGCCGAAGCTGTATCTCCCTAGTTCTTTATTCACTTAAGAATCCTTTATAATACCGTACAACCATTTTAGACTCTATCTGTTTGATTGTTTCAATTACAACACCCACGATAATAATAATGGAAGTCCCTCCAAATGATACATTTGCATTGAACACCCCGTTGAAGAAAATCGGAACGATCGCACAGATGGACAGTCCGACTGCCCCGATAAATACGATATAATTCAGAATTTTCGTGAGGTATTCACTGGTTGGCTTGCCTGGCCGGATGCCCGGGATAAAGCCGCCCTGTTTTTTCATATTGTCTGCAATCTCCAGTGGATTGAAGGTGATAGACGTATAAAAATATGCAAATACAACAACCAGAATCAGATATACAGCCAGTCCTATCGATAATACCGGATTCGACGGATCACACCAGTTTCTCTGCTGCAGGCCGTTTAGTATTTTCCCGCCGATGCTTGTACCGCCGTCTACTCCCAGCAGGGTACAGATTACGACCGGAAATTCCATAATAGACTGTGCAAAAATGATTGGAATTACGCCGCCAGTGTTTACTTTTAACGGAATAAATGAACTCTGTCCGCCTGCCATCTTTCTGCCCTGGATTTTCTTAGAATACTGTACAGGAATCTTGCGCTCTGCATCCTGAAGCATAATAACGAAAACCACGGTCAGCAGAATGACTGCAAGTATAATTACCGCTGCCAGCACGCCTCTTGCAATTTTCTGATTTTTTACAAACTGTTCATACAGATTGGACATATCTGCCGGAATTCTTGAAACGATATTGATTACTAATACGATAGAAATACCATTTCCAACACCTTTTTCTGTAATCTGCTCGCCAATCCACATCAGTACTGCGGAACCGGCTGTCAGGATACAAACGACCTGAATGACAGAAAAAGCGTTAAAGTTCGTCAGATATCCCATTCTTCCAAATCCGACTGCCATGGCAATGGATTCGATCAGCGCAAGGCCGACTGTCACATAACGGGTGATGCCGGCAATTTTCTTTCTGCCGTCCTCACCGTCACGCTGCATTTCTTCCAGTTTCGGAATCGCAATTGTAAGAAGCTGCATAATGATGGAAGAAGTAATATATGGTGTGATACTCAATGCAAAAACAGACATTTCATTGAATGACCCACCAGTGATTGCATCAAAAAAGTTAAATGCCCCATTTGTCTGGGAACTGAACCACTGTGAAAACAGAGCGGAATCAATTCCCGGACAAGGGAGCTGTGAGCCCAGCCGGATGACTATCAGCATAAAAAAAGTATATACGAGCCTCTCCCTGATCTCTTTAACTTTAAATGCACCCCGAAGCGTCTGTAACATTAGATCACCTCTGCTTTTCCACCAAGAGCCTCAATTTTTTCTTTTGCACCAGCACTGAATGCATTGGCCTGAACTGTAAGCTTCTTGGTTAATTCTCCATTTCCAAGAATTTTGACGCCGTCTCTTGGATTTTTAACAATTCCTGCTTCAATTAAGGCATCTACGGTAACCGTAGAATCATTGTCAAATCTCTCAAGTTCTGATACATTGATTCCAACGATTATCTTAGAATTAATATTCTTAAAGCCTCTCTTTGGTAATCTTCTGTATAATGGCATCTGCCCGCCTTCAAAGCCCGGCCTTGGAGCCCCTGAACGTGCTTTCTGGCCTTTATGTCCTTTACCAGCTGTTTTGCCGTTGCCTGAACCATGTCCGCGTCCTTTTCTGAACCTGTCTTTTCTCGAGCCTTCTGCCGCCTTTAAAGTTGATAAGTCCATTCTGACACCTCCTTATCTAAATTTCTTCTTCTACTTTTACATATGGTGCAATCTTACGCAGCGCGCCGCGTGTTGCATCATTGTCCGGGAATGTTTTCGTCTGGTTGAGTTTACGGAAGCCCATAGACTCAATAATCTTTCTATTCCTCGGCACTGAGCCGATTTTGGATCTGATGAGTGTTACTTTTAACATTTTATCTGCCATTTTCTGCCTCCTAACCTACAATCTCTTCTACAGATTTACCGCGGAGCTTTGCAACTTCTTCCGGAGATTTTAACTGAGCCAGAGCAGCGATTGTAGCAAGCACAACATTCTGCTTATTGTTTGACCCCAGTGATTTTGTACGGATATTTTTAATGCCTGCTAATTCGCATACGCTTCGTGCAGGACCGCCTGCGATAATACCAGTACCATCCGGAGACTTCTTAAGCAGTACAGACGCACCTGTATGCTTCCCCATAATGTCGTGTGTTATACTCTTATTATCATCTAATTTTACAGTTATGAGCTTTTTCATAGCATCTTCTTTGCCCTTGCGGATAGCCTCAGGAATTTCAGCTGCTTTACCCATTCCTGCGCCTACATGTCCGTTGCTGTCGCCAACAACTACTAAAGCTGAAAAGCGCATGTTGCGCCCGCCCTTTACAACTTTCGTGACACGTTTGATTGCTACTACGTTTTCTGTTAACTCTAACTGACTAGCATCAATTATTTCACGTTTCATGTAAATGTTTCCTCCTACTTAGAATGTTAAACCAGCTTCCCTGGCTGCGTCTGCCAGAGCCTGCACTTTGCCATGGTAAATATATCCGCCTCTGTCAAAGACAACCGTTGTAATACCTTTTTCAATTGCTCTTTTTGCAACTACAGTACCAACCTGTGCTGCTGCTGCGACGTTATTCGTTTTTTCCACTGCTTCCTTTACATCTTTGTCCAGTGTAGAAGCTGCAGCGATGGTATTGCCAGCTGTATCATCAATAATCTGAGCGTACATATGATTATTGCTTCTAAAAACTGCCAAACGCGGTCTTGCTGCGGTTCCGGAAATACGATTGCGCAGTCTTCTGTGTTTATTTGCACGAACCTTAGCTCTTGATTCCTTTCTAACCATCTCTCGTCACCCTTTCATTATTTCTTGCCAGTCTTACCAACTTTACGTCTGATAACCTCATCAGCATATTTAATACCTTTGCCCTTGTATGGCTCAGGTCTTCTCTTATCCCTGATTTCAGCCGCATACTGGCCTACTTTTTCTTTATCGATACCTTTGATGGTGATTTTATTGCCTTCTACAGCAGACTCGATACCTTCCGGATCTTCCATAATTACCGGATGTGAATATCCCAGATTCAGTGTCAGCTTATTTCCTGCCTTAGAAGCTCTGTAACCGACGCCGTTAATCTCTAACAGTTTTGTATAGCCTTCTGTAACTCCGACTACCATGTTGTTAACCAGCGTTCTGGTCAGACCATGTAAGGATTTCATTCTCTTTAAATCATTCGGTCTTGAAACCAAAACCTGCCCGTCTTCCTGCTTAATTTCCATTTCAGGCGGCAGAACCCTGCTCAGTTCCCCTTTCGGTCCCTTTACAGTAACTTTATTATTTTCTGCAATCTCAACAGTAACTCCTGCCGGGACAGCGATTGGCATTCTTCCTATACGTGACATGCCCGTACCTCCTATTTATCTTTAAAATAGATTTTGTGACTAACCTATTATGATTCCATTACCATACAAAAGCTAATACTTCTCCGCCGACCTGCAGCTTTCTTGCTTCTTTGTCTGTAACAATTCCTTTATTTGTAGACAGGATTGCGATTCCTAAACCGCCGAGTACAGAAGGAATTTCTTCCTTGCCTGCATAAACACGCAGACCCGGTTTGGAGATTCTCTTGATTCCTGTAATAATCTTTTCATTCTTATCTGCGTCATATTTTAAAGTGACGCGGATAGCCTTGAAATTCCCGTCATCAACGATATCGTATTTCGCGATGTAGCCTTCATTTACAAGAATGTCAGCAATAGCAACCTTCATCCTGGATGACGGAATATCTACTGTATCATGTTTAGCAGTATTTGCGTTACGGATTCTTGTAAGCATATCTGCGATTGGATCACTTGTCATGATTGAATTTCCTCCTTAAATATTATCTGGGTGTCAATGCTTACCAGGAAGCCTTCTTTACTCCCGGAATCTGGCCCTTATATGCTAATTCACGAAAGCACACACGGCAGATACCATATTTTCTTAACACAGAATGTGGACGACCACAGATTCTGCAGCGTGTATATTCCCTGGTGGAAAATTTCTGTTTACGCTGCTGTTTTACTTTCATAGAAGTCTTTGCCATAATTTCCCTCCTGATTACTTCTGAAACGGCATATTAAACTGCGCTAATAATTCACGTGCCTCTTCATCCGTCTTTGCTGTTGTAACAATAATGATATCCATACCGCGGACTTTATCAATCTTATCAAATTCTACTTCCGGGAAAATGAGCTGTTCTTTAATGCCAAGTGCATAGTTTCCCCTGCCATCGAACGAGTTCGGGTTTACACCGCGAAAGTCACGTACACGAGGCAGTGCAAGGTTAACCAGGCGGTCTAAGAATTCATACATCTTCTCGCCTCTTAATGTAACCTTACATCCAATCGGCATGCCCTCCCTGATTTTGAAGTTTGCAACTGATTTTTTAGATATGGTTTTGATTGGTTTCTGTCCTGTAATCAGCTCCATATCGCTCATAGCTGCTTCTAATATTTTCGCATTTTCTTTTGCTTCGCCAATGCCCATGTTTACGACAATCTTATCTAACTTCGGCACTTGCATGCGGTTTTTATATCCGAATTTTTTAATCATGGCATCCATGATTTCATTCATATACTGATCTTTTAATCTGCTCACTTTTGGACCTCCTTCCTTCTATTCGTACTTAGTCAATAATTTCACCAGTAGATTTTGCAAAACGGACTTTTTTGTCTCCGTCAAACTTAAATCCGATTCTTGTCGGCTGTCCTTTATGCAGATACATTACATTAGAAATATGAATTGGTCCTTCCTGGTGTACAATACCACCTTGCTGGTTCTGCATAGATGGTTTTGTATGCTTGGTAATCATATTCACGCCTTCCACAAGAAGTGTGTTCTTCTTACGGTTAATAGCAATGACTTTACCTTCTTTATCTTTATCCCTGCCGGCAATAACTTTTACAGTATCGCCTTTTTTTATTTTTAACATTGCCATCTTTGCTACCTCCTATAATACTTCCGGAGCAAGAGAAACAATCTTCATAAAATGCTTCTCACGAAGCTCCCTTGCAACTGGCCCGAAAATACGGGTTCCCCTTGGAGTCTGGTCTTCTTTTATAATAACTGCGGCATTTTCGTCAAATCTGATATATGAGCCGTCTTTACGTCTTGTTTCGCGTTTTGTACGCACAACAACTGCCTTTACAACATCACCTTTTTTGACAACGCCGCCTGGTGTTGCATCTTTAACGGTCGCAGTAATAATATCGCCGATATGTGCGTATCTTCTTGTAGACCCGCCCATAACACGGATGCAGAGCAATTCCTTTGCTCCGGTATTGTCAGCAACCTTAAGCCTGCTTTCCTGCTGAATCATGCTGGAATCCTCCTTGTACTATTATTTCGCTCTCTCAACGATTTCAACAAGTCTCCACCGTTTGTCTTTCGATAACGGCCTTGTTTCCATAACCCTGACAGTATCACCGATCCTGCAGTCGTTGTTCTCATCATGCGCTTTTAATTTATACGTTTTTTTCACAATCTTGTTGTATAACGGATGTCTTACGTTGTCTTTTACTGCTACAACAATCGTTTTCTGCATCTTATCGCTTACAACAACACCAACACGTGTTTTTCTTAAATTTCTTTCCACGATTATAGTTCTCCTTTCCGGGATTTCGAATTAGGCATTTGCTTTCTCAGTAATAATTGTCTGAATTCTGGCGATATTCTTTCTTACTTCTTTGATTCTGCCTGTATTCTCCAGCTGATTCGTCGCATTCTGAAATCTCAAATTGAAAAGTTCTTTCTTAGCTTCTGTTAACCTGGCATCTAAGTCTGCCGGTGTCATTGTTCTTAATTCTTCCAAATATTTACTTGCTTTCATTTGATTCACCGCCTTCTAAGTCTGCACGCGAAACAACTTTGCATTTACAAGGCAGCTTATGCGTAGCAAGACGCAATGCCTCTCTTGCAACTTCTTCCGCAACTCCGTCGATTTCAAACAATACGCGTCCTGGTTTTACAACGGCTACCCAGTACTCCAGGGAACCTTTACCAGAACCCATTCGGGTTTCTGCCGGTTTTGCAGTTACAGGTTTATCAGGGAATATTTTAATCCAGATTTTACCGCCACGCTTTACGTAACGTGTCATGGCAATACGGGCTGCCTCAATCTGGTTTGATTTAATCCATGCCGGCTCTAATGCTACAATACCAAAAGAACCGTTTGTGATTTTATTGCCTCTCGTGGCTCTTCCTCTGATAGATCCACGAAACTGTTTTCTATGCTTTACTCTTTTCGGCATTAACATAATTACTGAGCGCCTCCTTCCTTATTTCCTTTCGCAGGAAGTATCTCGCCTTTGTAGATCCACACCTTTACACCTACTTTGCCATAGGTTGTATCTGCCTCAGCGAAACCATAATCGATGTCTGCTCTCAATGTCTGAAGCGGAATCGTTCCTTCTGAATAGAACTCTGTACGTGCCATATCTGCACCGCCAAGACGTCCGGATACAGAAGTTTTAATACCAAGCGCACCTGCTTTTAAGCTTCTTGACATGCAGGATTTCATCGCACGGCGGAAAGAAATACGGTTCTCTAACTGAAGAGCAATGTTTTCAGCTACCAGCTGCGCATCCTTATCCGGCTTCTTTACTTCTTTGATATCTACAATCAGCTTCTTTTCTGTATATTTCTGAAGCTCGCCTTTTACTTTTTCAATCTCAGCGCCGCCCTTGCCGATTACCACGCCAGGCTTTGCTGTATATATAATAACTTTTACACGCTCGGAAGCTCTCTCGATTTCAATCTTTGAGATGCCGGCAGCATATAATTTCTTTTTCAGGAATTCTCTGATTTTATAATCTTCTATTAAACAGTCTGCAAAATCTCCCTCTGCGTACCACTTAGAGTCCCAGTCTGCAATGACACCGACTCTTAAGCCATGAGGATTAACTTTCTGTCCCATGCTTTCCCTCCTTATCTTTCATTCAGCACAATGGTAATATGGCTCATCTTCTTTTCGATCCTGTAAGCGCGTCCCTGTGCTCTCGGTCTGATTCTTTTCATTGTCGGTCCCTTGTTTGCATAACACTCCTCGATATACAGATTATCAGGATTCATGCCATTGTTGTTTTCTGCGTTCGCAATAGCTGACCTTAATAACTTAGCAGTTATCTCAGATGCATACCTTGGATTGTAATCTAAAATAGCAAGCGCTGTTCTCACATCTTTTCCACGGATTGCGTCTAATACAAAGCAAGCTTTCGTAACCGACACTCTTGCATAAGATAATTTTGCAGAAGGTCTTGTATCTTTATTTGCATTTCTCTCTCTCTTAATCTGAGATCTATGTCCTTTAGCCATGAAATAGAGCCTCCTTTCCTATATCAGCGAATTATTTCACTCTTGACCTTTTTTCTTCTTTTACATGACCACGGTAAGTTCTTGTAGCAACAAACTCACCCAGTTTATGCCCGACCATATCTTCTGTAACATATACCGGTACATGCTTTCTTCCATCATGAACTGCGAATGTACGTCCCACGAATGACGGGAAAATTGTGGAACGGCGTGACCATGTTTTGATTACAGCATTGTCACCTGCAGCATTCAGAGCATCTACCTTCTTTAACAGGCTTTCATCTGCGAAAGGACCTTTTTTTAATGATCTTTTACCCATTACTTACTATTCCTCCTATTTACTCTTAATCGCTCTGCCGTCACGTCTTCTGATGATCAGCTTATTCGAAGCTTTCTTCTTCTTACGTGTCTTAAGACCAAGTGCCGGTTTGCCCCATGGTGTGCTCGGGCCTGGACGTCCGATTGGAGCACGTCCTTCACCACCGCCGTGCGGATGGTCATTCGGGTTCATGGCAGATCCGCGTACTGTCGGGCGGATACCCATATGGCGCTTGCGTCCTGCTTTACCGATATTGATCAGGTTGTGATCTCCGTTTCCTACAACACCGATTGTAGCACGGCAGTTCAGAGGAATCATTCTCATTTCACCGGAAGGCAGTCTTAATGTTGCATATTTGCCTTCTTTTGCCATTAACTGAGCGCTTAAGCCGGCTGAACGTACTAACTGTCCGCCTTTTCCAGGATACATTTCAATATTGTGTACCTGAGTACCGACCGGAATATTCTCCAGCGGCAGGCAGTTGCCGACTCTTACTTCTGCTTCCGGGCCGCTCATAACCTGCATGCCGTCTGTTAAACCAGCCGGTGCGATAATATATGCTTTCTGGCCGTCTGCATAATGAAGCAGTGCAATATTTGCAGACCTGTTCGGATCGTATTCGATACCAGCCACTTTTGCCGGAATACCGTCTTTTCTTCTTTTAAAATCAATAATTCTGTATTTACGTTTATTTCCACCGCCGTGATGTCTGACGGTAATTTTACCCTGATTATTACGTCCTGAATGTTTCTTTAATGGAGCTAACAGAGTTTTTTCAGGAGTCTTTTTTGTGATCTCAGAGAAATCAGATCCAGTCATATGCCTTCTGGAAGGTGTATACGGCTTATAACTTTTAATTCCCATGGTTGTTTCCCCTTTCAATGCTTTCTTATCGTGCAAGCTGCACATATTTTACAGATTATCTGAATCCGTTTTCTATTCCGGCATCATTCTTTTTTATAAACCTGACACCGGAGTTTTTAAAACCAGCGGATTTTCCTGATTTTACAGGCCGCTGAAAATTTCAATATCAGCACTGTCTTCTGTCAGTTTGACAATTGCTTTCTTTCTCTTCGCTGTTCTGCCTGTTACGGCTCCGCGTCTTTTTTTCTTGCCAGGAAGGTTCATTGTATAGACTTTCTGCACCTTTGTGCCTTCGAACATTTTTTCCACGGCCTCTTTAATCATTGCTTTATTTGCTTCTGTATGGACATAGAAGGTGTACTTCTTGTCTGCCATCAGATTCATGCTTTTTTCTGTAACCACAGGTCTGAGGATTACATCATAATACTGTACGTTTGCCATTATGCATACACCTCCTCAATTGCTGCCACAGCATCCTTTGTCACAACCATTGTGTTGTATTTCAGAATGTCGTATACGTTAATGGTATTAGTATAAGCTACTTTTACAGTCGGCAGATTTCTTGCAGATAATGTTACATTGCCGTCGTCGCCCTGAATCACGATCAGTGCCTTTTCTGCGTTAAGCGCTTTCAAAACACCAGCCATTTTCTTTGTCTTGATTTCGTCAAGTTTCAGCTCATCTACTACGATAAATTTGTTTTCATTTACTCTGGAAGTAAGTGCTGATTTTAAAGCCAGCCTCTTTTCCTTTTTATTTAATTTGAAGGAATAATCTCTTGGTGCCGGTGCAAATACAACGCCGCCGCCTTTCCACTGCGGAGATCTTGTAGAACCCTGTCTTGCGTGGCCTGTTCCTTTCTGCCTCCATGGCTTTCTGCCGCCGCCGCGGACTTCACCGCGTGTCTTGGCTTTCTGTGTGCCCTGACGTTTATTGGCAAGCTGCTGTAAAACTGCCATATGCACTAAATGTTCATTCACGTTTACACCGAAGATCGCATCATTCAGTTCAATTGTGCCCACTTCGCTGCCTTCCATATTATAAACAGATACGTTAGCCATCTGTGTAAGTCCTCCTTTCCTGATTATGCGCTATTTGTATGACTTTACTGCTTCTTTGATCGTAATTAACGACTTCTTAGGTCCTGGTACAGAACCTTTTACCAGCAGCAGATTGTTCTCAGCGTCAACTCTGACAATTTCAAGATTCTGCACGGTAACCTGTACATGTCCCATATGACCAGGCATTCCTTTTCCCTTAAACACGCGGCTCGGTGAAGAACATGCTCCGTTTGAACCCTGGTGGCGGTGGAATTTAGAACCGTGAGTCATAGGTCCTCTGTGCTGGCCGTGTCTTTTAATAGCGCCCTGGAAACCTTTACCTTTGGAAATCGCAGTTGCATCGACTTTATCGCCTTCTGCAAAAATATCTGCCTTGATTTCGTCTGCAAGTTTGTAATCTTCAGCATTATCAAACTTGAATTCTCTTACAAATCTCTTGCCAGAAACACCGGCTTTGTCGAAATGGCCTTTCTGAGCCTTTGTTACGCCGTGTCTGTTTCTGATTTCTTTATTTCCGTTTGCATCTTTGTTGATGATTTTATCTTTCTTGTCAACAAAGCCAACCTGTACTGCGCTGTATCCGTCGTTTTCGACTGTCTTAATCTGAGTCACATAACAAGGACCAGCCTGCAATACAGTAACCGGAGTCAGTTCTCCGTTTTCATTGAAGATTTGAGTCATTCCGACTTTTGTAGCTAAAATCGCTTTCTTCATTCTTTTACCTCCTGTTATCCTACAGCGGAACGCTAGTTTATGCGTTCATCCTAGAACAGTTAGTAACATAAGTGGAACACCGTCTTTCATCTGATGCAGCCAGGACAGCTGTCCGCTGCTTTACGGCGCTGCTTCTATGATAAAAACCCTTCAGGATTATTGCCTGTTTTAAGCTCTGCCATTCTGCTTATTTCATTTTGATATCGATATTTACACCAGCCGGCAGCTCTAATCTGGTTAACGCATCAACTGTCTTCTGTGTCGGTGCGATGATATCAATCAGTCTTTTATGAGTTCTCTGCTCAAACTGTTCACGGGAGTCTTTATATTTGTGTACAGCTCTTAAAATTGTAACAACTTCCTTCTTTGTCGGAAGAGGTACAGGGCCGCTCACCTGTGCTCCGTTTTTCTTTACAGTTTCAATAATTTTCTTTGCTGATGCATCGATCAGCTCATGATCATAAGCTTTGAGAATGATTCTCATTGTCTGACTTGCCATAAAAAAAGTCGCCTCCTTATTCGCACTTATTATTCAGTACGACAAGCGGTGACTGTACACGAACCCGTGTGTGTCCTGTTTCGGAATTCTTCCCATTATTCTGACCCACACCATATTTCTGTTTCACTTTCTTCATAAAACAGATATTCTAATAGTACAGTGACTTGTCGCCAGTTTCCTAACTTGACATTCGCTCCACGGAAAACCTGCCACAGAGGGCAGCAACCTCACGCTTCATAGCTATCATGTCACAGCAATATGCATTATATCCGATAAATGGCTGAATTGCAAGATTTTTCGAAAAATTTGTGTATTTTTTTTCGTACAATCCGGGTTTGAGTCCTGGAAAATAAAACGCTGCTCTTATTCCGATGCAGATACATCGCTTCTGCACAGATAATTATGCAATAATAAGCATTACTATAGCAGACAATACAACAAGAACTGTATATTTTGCAGCAATACTGAATAAATATATCTTTATCGTCCCTGTCTCTGCCACTTCGATGATCTGCCTTACATAATCTTTTACTAAGATACTGGAATCAGTTATTAAACCTCTTTGCTGCAAAATATACATATATTTATCCACCGCTTCACTGACGTTTCCATTACTATATGTATCAACAAAAACTGACTGATAGAAAACAGCGTTTCCACTATACCTGCAATACTTTTTGTAACACATCCTTTTTATAAAGCTCACTCTGTTTAAAAAAGGAAAAAAGGCAAGCAGCTCTATTAATATTCCTATACAGACTGCTATGATGAAAGCCGTCTGGAATGTTTTTCCCATGCCCTGCAGACCATCCAGTTTAACTGTCATGCCTAATACCGCAACCCACACTGCAAACAGCCCTGCATGTTTTGCTTCTGCAAATTTTAACCATTCCGAAACATCCTGATATATTTTTTCAACTTCCCCTAAGACCAGACAGTCATTATTCGTCACTTTATTCATTCCTCCCAAATTTATATGCCGTCATGCTTCTCCACTGTCCATTTTCGCAGACGCATTGCCATGTTTATATTTTCTTCAAAATTATCCACTGATTTTTGTGTACTTTTCTGTATCTCCTCAAATTCATAGAAGTTCCAATCATTTCTTTCATCGATCTCTTCACATTCCCCATCAAAATCAGCCATTACAATAAGCCCGCATGCATTACTTTTCTCATAATAATAGGTTGCAACCGGAACCGGATATTCTTCTACTTTAATCTTAATATTATATTTGTCTTTATATCCCTCCTCACATATACTTTTCCAGTTTCTCATTCCCAAACCATACGTTCTTTTGATACACCCAAATTCGTACCCTCTGTCTGCATCTTCATGTATCAAGATTCTGTTATCTTTGTCAAAAATTAAACATGCTATATGAAATTCTTGTTTTCTATCAATATTATTTGGTACGATTTCAATGTCTGAAGTATTTTTCAATTTCTTATATAATTTCTCTGCCTCTCCTTTTTTATGTACATTTTCCAGTATTCTGTCTATGCGGTCTATCTCAAAACGCTTATCTTTAAAAAAATTTTCTACTCCTGCTTCCTTCACATTCGAATAGATATCCAGATCAAGCTCGTCATACTCCAAAACATCCATAAAATGTTCAAATGACTGGTGAAACATTACCAAGGGTACTTTTCTATTCCTCCATACACCTTTCATAGCTGCAAATGCAGTTATTTTAAAATTCGCCCTGACAATTTTAGCCTCATCTTCATCTTCTTTTGCCTTTTTCCAAATCAGCCATGCTAACAATGGTGAAATTATTATTTTATTCTTCACTGCATATTTTGATATTCTAAACCCCTCATCTATTTCCTTCCCGAGAAAGTCGATGCGCTTATCACTAAACGTAGTTGTTACCGGGCAGTAAATAATGTTAGAAGCCTTTGCGTCTGCTCCGCGGTAACACTCTGCCAGCCAGGCGGCAGCTTTTATTCCTAATGAGGAAGTAATTACTTTCCCGACATCCTGGCAGTGTTCTGCACAGCATATTCCTTCCTGCGCATCTTTTTGAACCGTTTCTGCAATATTTGCCATCAGTTTATCAAGTGCCTTTGCAGCACTTGTAATCTGTGTATATAACTGGCCAAGTTCTTTTATCTGCACATAAACCAGCACTTCGTCGCCAATCAGTTTCCATAGTTTCCTTACACAGACTGCATCATCTGCATCATTTGGCGTTTTATAATTTTCTATCCCTAAATTTTCCAAAACCTGTCCGTAAAAACAGGTAAACACACTTGACCACAAAGACGGATGTTCCGCTTTAAAAGATGTGGAATTTACCAGATCAAAAGAAAAAAACAAGAAAACCCCGCTTTCCGAAGCCTGATTTTCCTGCTTTTTTTCAATTGAACTTTCTAAAATATTAAAAATACTCTTGCCTAAGTCTTGAAGTAATGGTGTTACCATAAGCCCAATACGTTTCCTCTCACAGTAGCCGCCTGAACTGAAACTTTAAAATAATTCGCGACTTTTGTTATATTTATCTTATTTTCACTCATATTCTCCCAGCATTTACTTATAAATTCATCCTCAGGCATTAAAAAAACAGCAGCAAACTCATTTGCTTCATATTCCTGCCTGGTCTTTGTCATATCCCGCTGACACACAGAATGTTCCTTCAGTTTTCCATCTTTTTCTAATAAATGCAAAAAAAGATGTCCCAGTTCGTGTGAAATAGAAAACAATATCCTTGTTTCGGGCCGGTCACTAAGATAGTTTATACAAAACCTATATTCATCCAGAGTAACTATCTGTGCATCTACAGCCAGCTCATCACTTGTTTGCGGAATACAGTTTCCTGAAAGCTTTTCTTCTATAGCCTGACACAGCGTGTGTAAAGATATAGGAATATTTAATGAGAGGCTGTTTCTAACATAATCTGCAACTAAATCAATATTTTTATCGATTCCCATCATGAATTCCTCCCTTTAAATTATTTTGTATATGTTATCACACTTTTATTCTTTTTGTCAATATTTCCACAGTTTTTCAGGTCGATTAGTATATTATACACAATTTCTTTCTCATCTGCCAGCAGAATAGCAAAAATATATTCAAATAAACTAACTCTTTTTTTCATTTTTTGCCATATATATTTCAGAAATACTGTGTAATGATTAAATCTTCTTGACACTCTCCTGCACCGCATTTATGATGATAAACAGAAACTTTAAACAGCAGTTTTGCCAGACCTTACCCTTATGGTTTCCAGTCAGGCAGATTTGCTGTACGAAATACAAAATTTTCTTGACAAGGAGATACAAATGTGGATAGCAGATAAATGGAAGGATTATGAAGTCATTGACTGTTCCAGCGGTGAAAAACTGGAACGCTGGGGGCATTATGTGCTGCTGCGTCCAGATCCGCAGGTCATCTGGAATACACCAAAAACAGACCGGCTCTGGAAGCAGCTGAATGCCCATTATCACAGAAGCACAAAAGGCGGCGGGGAATGGGAGTTTTTCGACCTACCAGACCAGTGGGCCGTCCGCTACGGCGCACTGACATTTCATTTAAAACCGTTCAGCTTTAAACATACCGGGCTTTTTCCCGAACAGGCCGTAAACTGGGACTGGATTACAGATAAAATCAAAAATGCGGGTTATCCGGTAAAAGTATTAAACCTGTTTGCCTATACCGGCGGTGCCACTCTTGCAGCTGCAAAAGCCGGAGCAGAAGTCACGCACGTGGACGCTTCCAAAGGAATGGTAACCTGGGCAAAAGAAAATGCAGCTGCCTCAGGGCTTGCAGACGCGCCAGTCCGCTGGCTGACAGACGACTGCATGAAATTTACAGAGCGTGAAATCCGCCGCGGCAGGACTTACGATGCAGTCATCATGGATCCCCCGTCTTACGGCCGCGGCCCAAAAGGAGAAATCTGGAAAATAGAAGACGCCATTTTTCCGCTGATTCAGGCATGCACACGCATACTGAGCCGGAAACCTCTGTTTTTTCTGATTAATTCTTATACGACCGGGCTGCAGCCGGCAGTACTGGCCTATATGCTTGGCACTGCTATGAAAAAATACGGCGGCATAACCGATGCACAGGAAATCGGCCTGCCTGTATCATCCACCGGACTGATACTCCCATGCGGCGCATCCGGACGCTGGGAAGCAGACTGAATGCACGAAATTATTTAATCACTGGCAGTGAAAGACGCTCAGAGAGCAGGATTTTTGAACACTCAGATTTATCACCTCAGAAATCTCCTCTCTCTGACATGCCCCTGTAAATTCTTCATGAAGACGTTAATGCTGCAAATACAGCTGAAAGTATGGCAAATAAAAACCACATATACTGTTCCTTCCTTCCCGCAATTCTTTTTCTTCCATTATAATAGTTTTAGCTTGTATTGCCAGTCTTTTATACTTTTTTAAATCAGACAGGATATGCGGCTGCATTGTTACGGCTGAACCCCGGCTGAACCATGCCCCTTGCTTTACTTCGCCATGAAAACCATATTGCATCATCTATTCCATAGTGGTATGATAGGTTAACAGTTCAGACAGATGTTTCGTCATGGCAATTCGTCCCAGCAAAAGTTTGCAGAAAAAAGGCATATGGGGGAACTGCCGTTTTTCTCCGCTGTCTGCAGCTGAAAAAATGGAAAGGACTTAATGTTTATTTATGATGGAGCAGAAAAACAACCCGGGTATCAGGATAAAGAATTCAGGGCAGCCGTCATCCGCAACGCCACGAAAAGGAATCAGCAGCAGCACATTAAAACTCATCGCTGTCATTGCGATGATTATTGATCACTTTGGTGCAGGTATTTTAGGCAGATATCTGTCCATGAACGGCCTGTACAGTCTGGATACAGGGGACGTGTCTGCTGTCAGCATGTGGCTGGAACAAAACCAGACGTTATACATTACATACAGCGCCACACGCATGATCGGCAGAATTGCATTTCCGATTTACTGTTTTACGCTTGTAGAAGGTTTTGAACGTACCAGAAACCAGATGAAATATGCCCAGCGGCTTTTACTGTTTGCCCTGATTTCAGAAATTCCTTTTGACCTGCTATTTAAAGGAAAAGTGCTGGAATTCAGCTATCAGAATGTATTTTTTACACTGTTCTGCGGCCTTGCTGTCATGATGGGCCTTCGCTGGATTGAAGAACATATGAACCAAAAATCAATTACTGCAGCGCTGGCCTCTGTCCTGACTGTTATAGCCGGGCTGGCTGCAGCAGAGTTATTAAAAACCGACTATGCAGCAATCGGAGTTGCGTGTATTGTAATACTTTATACATTCCGCAAAAAGAAAGTATGGCAGATTATCGCCGGATGTATCATATTCTGCTGGGAGATTACCGCGCCTCTGGCATTTGTGCCAATCGGATTTTATAACGGGACGCGCGGCCTGAAATTAAAATATTTCTTTTATCTCGTTTATCCGGTTCATATATTCCTGCTTTATCTGATCTGTGTCGCACTTGGAATAAATGGTTATCCGGCCGTATAATATCCAGATGCCGGTTTCCAGATGCAGGCGGAACAGAAAAAGGAATATGTGTCTGCTATACCTTATAGAAGTTTTATAATATTTTCGGGGGAGAAGACAGCAAATTATGGAGCAGGAAATCCATACCAGACCTTTTTATACAAAACAGCAGCTGGCCAGACTGATCTGGCCTCTTTTACTTGAGCAGTTCCTGGCAGTGACAATGGGACTCGCAGATACGTTTATGGTATCCAGTGTCAGTGAAGCTGCTGTATCCAGCGTCAGCCTGGTTGATACTATCAATGTGCTTGTATTTCAGATTCTGTCTGCGCTGGCATCGGGCGGCGCTGTCGTTGTCAGCCAGTATGTAGGGCAGAAAAATATCGAACGGACTAAAAAATGTGCCGCCCAGCTTTACAGTGTGCTTTTAATCAGCACGGTCACCGTCATGGCGGCTGCAGCAGCTGGCAGCACAGGTATTCTGCGTTTTATTTTCGGACGCATTGACGATCATGTTATGGGATTTGCCCAGACTTATTTTTTAATCAGCGCCGTATCCTATCCGTTTATGGGAGCATACAGCGCCGGAGCCGCATTATTCCGTGCCCAGGGAAACAGTAAAATCAGCATGAAAGCAAGCCTTGTAATGAATGTCATCAATATTGCCGGAAATGCACTGCTGATTTACGGCTTTCAGCTGGGAGTAACAGGCGCTGCACTGGCTACTCTGGCAGGCCGTGTCTTTGCCGCTGTATGGGTAACCCTGCAGCAGCAGAAAGCCGAAAATCCATTCCGCATTGACCGTTTGTCAGATTTAAAACCCGAACGGCAGCATATCCGGCCGATTCTTTCTATCGGCATCCCGAGCGGGCTGGAAAACGGAATGTTTCAGATTGGCAAGCTCTGCGTCAGCAGCCTGACTGCAACGCTTGGAACCCCGGCAATTGCAGCAAATGCAGTAGCAAATACCGTAGCCACTGTGGCAAATATTCCAGGCAATACCATAGGGCTTGCCGTCATTCCGGTAATCGGGCAGTGTCTGGGCGCCGGAGACAAAAAACAGGCTGTCTCTTACAGCCGGCAGCTGATGGCTGCAGCCCTTGCCGGACTTGCAGCAGCAAATATTCTGATTTATCTGTTTATTCCAGGAATCGCAGAAATTTACCATTTATCAGAATCCGCTAAAATCATGTGCATTGATGTCATCCGGCTTTTTAATATATTCAGCATATTTTTCTGGGCATTCAGTTTTACTCTGCCGCAGATTCTGCGCAGTGGCGGAGATGCAAAATATACGATGAGCATCAGCATTCTGAGTATGTGGATGTTCCGGGTAGTTTTGTCATATTTCTTTGTATTAAAAATGAATCTGGGACTGATGGGAGTATGGCTGGGAATGTGCATTGACTGGATATGCAGAAGCATTTTCTTCCTCATCAGGTTTTACGGCGGAAAATGGATGGAACATAAGGTCATTTAATGCGGCACGAAATACTGCCAGGCATTAAGCCGCTTCATGGATAGGAATCCTGCAGCGCAAAATACTGCCGGCATAAAATCATTTCCTGCAGCGCGAAAAATTACAAAGCCTGACCTCATTCGTGCACAAAAAATTTCTTGATTTTACTTAAAAATTATCGTATCATATTTGATTAGCAGGAATTGTATAGATTCCCCGGATCCGAACGCTGGAGAGAGCATAATATTCAGATGCCAGGCTCCAGTATACGCCTGAAAAATAGCTGCCGGGCAGACATGTAAAATACATCCGCCTGGCGTCCGGTTCACCTATGATATACTCGGAAACATGGAGGGAGAGTTATGAGGATTTCAACCAAAGGGCGCTATGCACTGCGCATGATGCTTGATTTAGCGCTGCATGATACGGGAACACCAGTAAGAATTAAAGAAATCGCTGCAAGACAGGAAATATCTGATAAATATTTAGAACAGATTGTTGCGGTATTAAATAAAGCCGGTTATGTCCGGAGTGTCCGGGGGCCTCAGGGCGGTTATCTGCTTACCAGGCCTGCACAGGAATATACCGTAGGGATGATTCTGCGTCTGACAGAAGGAAGCCTGGCACCCGTTGAGTGTCTGGATTCCGAAGCTGCCAGCTGTGAAAAAAGCGATGACTGTGTAACCGTGCTTGTATATAAAAAAATGAACGAAGCTGTAAATGATGTCATCGACCACATTACGCTGGCCGACCTTATGGGATGGAAACTTCATAAAGAAGGAGACTACAGCATATAATGCGGCAGTCTGCCCAGCAGCCCGAAAGACTGCCATGCTTTCGCTGTCCGTCTGCTGTCTCTTCTCTTGTGCCTGCAGCAGATGTTTTTGTCTGTTTAAAATATATCTGCTGCAGGCATTCATATGCATGAACATCGGATGGATCAGCATCCCCCCTGCCGGCGGTCAGCTTACATAATTGTCAAAGTAACCCTGGATTAAAACAACGGGAGTTCCCTTATCCCCGGAACCGCTGGTCAGGTCGCAGAGAGAGCCGATTAAATCCGTGATCCTTCTGGGCGTAGTTCCCTGAGCTGCCATATCGCCTGTCAGATTGTCCTTCTTTTCCCTGATTCTGTTAGAAATAGCCTGTTTCAGGGCATCTCCAGACAGATCCTTAAAATCGTTGTCCGCAAGATATTTCAGCTTTACCTCATTGGGTGTGCCGTCCAGGCCCGGCGTGCTGGCCGCAGATACGCACGGGTCTGCAAGTTCCCATATTTTTCCCACAGGATCTTTGAAAGCGCCATCCCCGTATACCATGACTTCCACATGTTTTTCGGTTCTGTCCAGAATTTCTTTCTGAATATCCATGACCAGACCGGTGCAGTCTCTTGGGAATAGTTTAATCGTATATTCCGTGGATTTATTGGAGCCAAGCAGCCCGTATTTTTCATTGCAGCCGCTGCCGTTTACCGGGCTGGTCAGAATGTCGTCCATCCCAAGGGCGATTTCTGCACCTGCCGCTTTCAAAAGCCTCTTGGTGCGTGCCCTTGTATGGATATCACAGTTTATCACTTTCTTTGCAAAAGGAAGAATGCTGCGGCAGTCATTTGCAAAGATAATTTCCGCCTCGGCTCCCGCCTCCTTTATTAATTCCTCATAATACGCCACATAATCCACGCCGGTAAAAGGGTGTTTATTTTCTCCAAACAGTTCACGGTATTTTTTCAGAGTAAGTACATCGCTGTAAGGATTGATTCCCGCGGCATCCAGCTGGTCTAAGGAAACCAGTTCGTTTCCCACTTCGTCACTGGGATAACTGAGCATAAGGATTACTTTTTTAGCCCCCATTGCAATTCCCCTTAAGCAGATGGCAAAACGGTTTCTGGACAGAATAGGGAAAATAACGCCTATTGTCTCTCCGCCCAGCCTGGCCCGCACATCTTCCGCAATAGCTTCCACCGATGCATAATTGCCCTGAGCTCTGGCCACAATGGATTCCGTCACGGCAATTACATCTTTGTCACGGATCTCAAACCCTTCACTGTCAGCTGCTTCCAATACGCTGTCCGTCACAATTTTTACCAAATCATCACCTTGACGGATAATGGGGCAGCGTATCCCCCTTGATATCGTTCCCACTTTTCTTTCCATTTCCTTATCTCCCTTGCTTGTATTTCAGGCCGTTGCATATACCCTTTCTATTATAATATAAGAAAGATAAAAAAGGAATATATTTTCTGAGCGGATACCTGTGGCGGGGTATACTATAGCTATTTGGTATGCAGTGTTTTGATTTCGGGCTGGATGGCGTATCAGGACAAGCGCATAAATGAACATTTTGTTAATGAATATAATTCATATACAGAAAAATTTTCCAGAACCGAATGTTTATACATAGTACTTTTTAAGGTTAATGTTTTTATAAAAATCCAGAAAAAACTAGTTTTCCTATTGACACAATAGGAAAACTAGGATATTATGTCCGTATCATAAATCAGAAAGAGGGGCGGTCAGAAATGATCATATATCACAAAAGTCATTCCATATCCAAAAGCAGAATCTGGAAACGAATGTGCTGTTACTGGTAATATTTCAAAAATAATAAAAAATACAATACATCATTCAGGAGATAACATCATGACAAAAAAAACATATCAGAACAGATCATTAAAATTTGAAACCATACAGCTGCATGCCGGACAGGAACTGCCAGATCCGGCTACAGGTGCAAGAGCTGTACCAGTTTACCAGACTTCATCTTATGTATTTCATGACAGCAGCCATGCACAGGCACTCTTTAACCTTTCCGATGCCGGCAATATTTACGGCCGCCTCACAAACCCTACCCAGGACGTCTTCGAACAAAGAATTGCCAGGCTGGAAGGCGGAATAGCAGCTCTGGCCGTTGCCTCAGGTGCAGCAGCCATTTCTTATACGATTCAGAATCTGGCCCTGGCAGGAGACCATATTGTAGCAGCCAGGAATATTTATGGCGGGACATACAATCTGCTGGCACATACGCTGCCACAGTACGGCATTACATCTGCATTCGTGAATCCTACAGATCTGAAAGAAACAGAGGATGCCATCCAGGAAAATACCAAAGCCATTTATATTGAAACACTTGGAAATCCGAATTCAGATGTTACAGATATTGAAGC
Source organism: uncultured Eubacterium sp. (assembly GCA_910580075.1). Lineage (GTDB taxonomy): Bacteria > Bacillota > Clostridia > Lachnospirales > Lachnospiraceae > Eubacterium_J. The sequence goes on from CAJTVR010000049.1 coordinate 21,066, forward strand.
AATTGCAAAAATTGCCCATGCCCATAAAATCCCGCTGGTCATCGATAACACATTTGCTACTCCATATCTGGTCCGTCCGATTGAATACGGTGCAGATATCGTAATCCACTCCGCTACAAAATTTATCGGCGGGCACGGCACGGCAATTGGCGGAGTTATTATTGATTCCGGCAGATTTGACTGGGAATCTTCCGGCAGATTTTCACATATTACAGAGCCGGATGCAAGTTATCATGGAATCAGTTTTACGAAAGCCGCGGGCGCAGCAGCATTCGTTACAAGAATACGCGCGCTCCTGCTTCGTGATACCGGAGCCACCCTTTCCCCATTCCATGCATTTTTATTCCTGCAGGGCCTGGAAACACTGTCCTTAAGGGTCGAACGCCATGTAGAAAACGCACTGAAAACAGTCGAATTTTTAAACAGCCATCCTCAGATAGAAGCAGTGCATCACCCTTCTGTCAGCCAGTCACCAGAACAGCAGGCACTTTACAGAAAATATTTCCCAAACGGAGGCGGCTCTATATTTACGTTTGAAATCAAAGGAGACGCCCGGAAAGCGAAAGATTTTATTGATCATCTGGAACTGTTCTCCCTGCTTGCGAATGTGGCAGATGTAAAATCACTCGTCATCCATCCAGCCAGCACCACACATTCCCAGATGAATGAAGAAGAACTGTTAAAAGCCGGCATAAAGCCAAATACAATACGTCTGTCCATCGGCACAGAACATATTGACGATATTATCGAAGATTTGCAGGAAGCATTTAAAGCCGTTTTATAATAAAAATCCGCGCAGAAAGGACTCACTTATGGGAATCTATAAAAATATAACAGAACTTGTCGGTAATACCCCGTTATTAGAATTGAAAAATTATGCAGCGCAAAACAGCCTGGAAGCTGTTATCCTGGCAAAACTGGAATATTTTAATCCAGCCGGAAGCGTCAAAGACCGTATTGCCAAAAAAATCCTTCTGGATGCATGGGAAAGCGGCAGAATCAATAAAGATTCTGTAATTATAGAACCGACCAGCGGCAACACCGGTATCGGCCTTGCATCGATTGCAGCATCTCTCGGAATCCGTGTCATCATTACTATGCCGGAAACAATGAGCGCAGAGCGGCGCAGCCTGATGAAAGCCTACGGTGCTGAACTTGTGCTGACAGACGGCGCTAAAGGCATGAAAGGCGCGATTGCAAAAGCCGATGAACTTGCAGCTGAAATAGAAGGAAGTTTTATACCAGGCCAGTTTGTCAATCAGCTGAACCCACAGATGCACAGAGAAACAACCGGCCCGGAAATCTGGCGTGACACAGAGGGAAACATTGATATTTTTGTAGCCGGCATCGGTACCGGCGGCACTATTACAGGCACAGGCGAATATTTAAAATCCCAAAACCCGGATATCCGGATCGTAGCTGTAGAACCGGCTTCTTCACCTGTATTATCAGAAGGAAGAGCAGGATCTCATAAAATTCAGGGCATTGGGGCAGGATTTGTGCCGGATACTTTAAATACAGACGTGTTTGACGAAATTCTGAAAGCAGACAGCGGGGATGCATTTGAAAAAGGCAGTCAGATAGCCAAAACCGAAGGCATCCTGGTCGGTATCTCCTCTGGCGCGGCTCTCTGGGCAGCGACTGAACTGGCTAAGAGGCCGGAAAATAAGGGAAAAACGATTGTGGCAGTATTCCCGGATACGGGTGAAAGATATTTATCTACGCCTATGTTTGATAATTAGACAGGTACTGAATGCCTTTATGTGACTCTCTGAATGTGGTTACCGGTTGTGCAGCAACACCCCGCATTCAGAGATTTATTCTGTAATATCCTGTATCTTTTCTTAATGCAGCGCTTCTTCTAATTAGAATCCAGATCCTGGAATTTCTTTATGCCACATAACGGTACATAAATATGAAATGGCAGATACTTCCGGCCATCACAAACAGGTGAAAAATTTCATGTGATCCAAAGTATTTATGGTTTCCGTTAAACACCGGCAGTTTCAGCGCATAAATGATACCGCCAATGGTATAAATGATACCGCCGGCAAGCAGCCACAAAAATGCCTGCAGAGGCAGTGTCCGCAGAAGTGTGCCAAAGACCGCTACACAGACCCATCCCATTGAAATATAAATCACAGATGAAAACCATTTCGGGCAGGTAATCCACAATGCTTTGATTAACATTCCGCCTATAGCAATTCCCCACACAACCGCAAGCAGTGTGTATCCCTGTTTTCCTCCCAGCACAATCAGGCAGACCGGCGTATAAGACCCGGCTATCAGCACAAAAATCATCATGTGGTCTGCCTTTCGAAAAATCTTAAGTACCCGGTCAGATACCATCACTGAATGATACAGTGTGCTTGCACCGTACAGCAGAATCATACTGCACATAAAAATGCTCATAGCCAGTACACAGAGCATACCCGATGACATCCCGGCCTTTAATAACAGCGGCACAGATGCAAATACTGCTAGCAGCATACCAATAAAATGTGTAATCGCGCTCCCTGGTTCCCTGATTGTAATTTCCATAATGATACCTCCTGATCATATCTATATTTTGCATATTTTGGCTTTATTTTCTTTATTATGTATTTTTCAACATTTCATCACATAGTATTGATTACTATGTATAATATTCCTATTATTCCCGATTGTCAAGATTTTAGTAAAACTTTTTCAAAATAATACTGTAACATAAACTTTCTTTCCAAAAATTTATGGGATTCCCGGACGCCGGGCGGAGAAACTTTTTCCTTTTTCTGTTCCGCCTGCAAACAGTAAGAAATTCTTAATTTTCTGCTTCAGGACTGTGACGGCGGACGGACCGATGCCTAATGCCCTGACGTTCCTGACAGGCTTTATGCAGTGGCACTGGCAGGCACCTTTTGGGGCTTCCAGGTTCTTTCATGTGGCAGACAGTGTGCCCCAAGAAGTTCTTACTGTTTGCAGGCGGAACAGAAAAAGGAAAACGTGTCTCTTCCCAGCGTTCGGATCATTCATACGTTCTCCCTGTAAAACTTCAGCTTGACAACAGGACAAACATCTTATTTAATAGAAACTATAAATATCTGGCACAGCAGCAGAAAGGAGCCCTAAATGAAAAAATTCGTGAAGTCATTACATCATATCTGCCGGATTTTGGAACTGGTAGTTGCATTATTTGTTCTGGGGGGAATTATACTTGCAATTTTCAGTCTGCTAAAAGACGATGTGGAAATTTTTCAGGAACTGTTCAATGACATAACTGTATTCCGGCATTATCTGGAAAAAGTTTTTATCCTTGTCATTGGCATAGAATTCTTAGAAATGCTCTGTCATCCGAATTCAGACAGCGTTATTCAGGTATTGATTTTTCTTGTGGCACGGCATATGATTGTCGAAACAACAACTCCATATGAAGATCTCGTATCTGTCATCAGCGTCACCATTCTGTGTCTGCTGCGCAGATACCTGCATGGCAGCTCTGGGGAACACTCCGAATCATCCAGAGATGAAATAACTGATTAAATGTACTTCTGGAAAAAAATGCTGCAGTTCACTCTCTGTCCGATAACCGGCTGTGAACTGCAGCGGCTGCAGTGCTATGTGCGCATCTGCCTAAATTTCAATATTATATTATTTAACCCGCTTCGAAAATTTTCGTAAGGTTCTGCTTTTATAAATATTTTTCCGAAAGTTCCCCGTATTTTTCATAGTTTGTCACTCTGGCAATCCGGTTTTCCTCATCTACAAACACAACATTCGGTTTATGTTCCCTTGCTTCTTCCGGCGTCATCTGTGCATAACTCATCAGAATAATATGATCCCCGACTGCAACCTGTCTCGCAGCAGCTCCGTTTAAGCAGATCATGCCAGATCCTGCTTCTCCGGCAATCGTATACGTTTCAAAACGGTTTCCGTTTTCGATATCTACAATCTGTACCATTTCATATTCCAAAATCCCGGCTGCCTCTAATAAATCTGTATCCACAGTAATACTGCCGACATAATGAAGTTCTGCCTGCCTTACTACTGCACGGTGAATTTTTCCTTTTAACATTGTGAGATTCATAAAAGCCTCCCTATTTCTGTATAATAAAGTTATCGATCAGCCTGGTCTTTCCGATAAATACAGCAATTGCCACCAGCACGGACCCTTCAATCTTTTCAGCCGGAGTAATCGTTTCAAAATCAACTACATCTACATAGTCAATCTTTGCCATTGCTTCTTTTTCAATCTCTGCCGTTACTGCCTGGCGTACTGCTTCAGCACTCTTTTCGCCAGATTCTATCAGTGCCCTGCCCGCCTTCAGGCTGCGGTTTAATACGAGCGCTGCCTGGCGCTCCTTTTCATTCAGGTAAGTGTTTCGGGAACTTTTTGCCAGCCCGTCCGCTTCACGGATAATCGGACAGCCTATGATTTCTGTATCCACATTCAAATCCCTGACCATGCGCTTAATGACCGCCAGCTGCTGAGCGTCTTTCTGTCCAAAATATGCCCGGTCAGGCGTTACAATATGAAACAGCTTTAACACAACTGTCTGTACCCCGCGGAAATGAATCGGACGGCTTTTTCCGCACAGCTCTGCTGTCAGGCCGTTCATATCGACATAAGAACAGAAATCCGGTGCATACATCTCTTCGGGCTGCGGATGAAAAATCAGATCCACTCCGGCTGCCTGACATAATGCCGCATCTTTCTCCAAATCTCTCGGATAGCTTGCCAGGTCTTCGTTTGGTCCAAACTGCATTGGATTAACAAAAATGCTGACTACAACCCGGTCATTATCTTTTCTGGCAGCATCGATCAGGCTTTTATGTCCCTCATGCAGATAGCCCATCGTCGGCACAAACCCTATCGTAAGCCCGGCCTTTTTCCACTCCCGGATCTGATTTCTGACCTTAACAATTTCACCATATATTTCCATTTTTACTCCTTCTGCCTTCTTTCCTCCGGCAGCTTCAGCTATTATTTACAAATGCTGTAAGTTTAATATAATTTATCAATAATTGTTTCATCCATTTTAAATGTATGTTCCAAAGCCGGAAAAGCTCCTTCTGTAACTTCTTTCTTATATGCAGCAAATGCCTCTTTCATCTGGCTGCCCGTCTGCGCATACTGTTTCGCGAATTTAGGAGCCATATCAGAATACATCGCAAGCATATCCTGGTATACAAGCACCTGGCCGTCGCATCCGGCACCTGCTCCGATACCAATGGTCGGGATTCCGATGCTTTTTGTGATTTTTTCTGCAAGCGCTGCCGGCACACATTCCAGCACTACCGCAAATGCTCCTGCTTCCTCGAGCGCCCTGGCCTCGTTTAAAATCCTCTGGGCTGCTTCCTCTCCTTTGCCCTGTACCCTGAAACCGCCAAACGCATTCACAGACTGCGGTGTCAGCCCTATATGGCCGCATACCGGAATCGATGCTCTCACAATTGACTGGATATGTTCGCAGAACTCAATGCCTCCCTCCAGCTTTACAGCCTGGGCATGTCCTTCTTTTACCAGCCGTCCTGCATTCACCACCGCATCATAGACGGATGTCTGATACGACATAAACGGCATGTCTGCAATCAGAAGCGCATTTTTTGCTCCTCTTGACACTGCCGCCGTATGATGAATCATATCCTCCATGGTCACAGACAGCGTATCTTCATAGCCAAGCATAACCATTCCAAGTGAATCTCCCACCAGAATTGCATCAATTCCGGCTTCATCCACCAGCTTTGCCGTTGTATAGTCATATGCTGTCAGCATAGACAGTTTCCGGCCTTTTGCTTTTGCCTCCTTAAATGTTACTGATGTGTTTTTCATAATCCAATTTTCCTTTCTTAAAAACATAGATTGAAAGATCGTTACTGAACGGTAACATTGGATGAATAGGATAACACTGCCACAGGGCATCCTGAATTCCTGACATAAACTGAATAAGATTGTACGAATTGACTATAGTTAAAATGAACTCTTTTACCTGTTACCATCTCTTTTATTCCTTTTGCAAGTCAAACCTTCCCGGAAGTGTCTGCCCGCGTTAGAATGGATGAAATGATAGCATTTGATCCTTTGATACAGTTTCTTTAGAATACCGTTCGCTTGACAATATATCATATGCAGGGCAAAATTTCAATATATCACTGTAATGTGTTAAAAAAAAGACAAACTTTTGAAACGCATTCCGGGAGGCCTGAACCCCCTGTGCCCTTCCCGGTACCGTCACTTTCCTTCTCCTTTTTTTGCGAGCGGTATCAGCATCCCGCCTGCAGTATTTCCAAGCGTAATCACGCAGACAGCCGCTGCTGCCCGCCCGGACCACATCCCGGCTGCCGAAAAGTAAAACATATCCGCTATACAGTGCTCAAAACCGCACAAAATAAAAGCCCCTACGCCCATAAATAAAATAACCGGATTTTTCGTCTGTTTATATCCGTCCACAGCCACAAACATTAAAAATCCGCAGAACACTGCCAGCAGAAACAGGCTGGGCATTCCGTCATTGAGTTTGATCTCACAGACTGCCCTGGCCGTTTCTGCAATTCCGCGGATTCGTGACTGCCGTACAGCTGCTGCCGCCAGTCCGGTTCCCGCCAGGTTTCCAGCCCAGATGACTGCCAGGTCTGCCAGATATGAAACAGGCTGGTTTACAAGATACCCGGCTTTTCCGGTATACAGATTCAGCCCATGGATGCATATCGTATAAAGCCCCACTGTAAACATCAGCGCTCCGGCTGTTTTGTTATCCATGGACAGATACACAATACCTCCGATGCCTATTGCAGCTCCGGCTAGTATGGCAAGTATAAATGTATGTAAAATTTTTTTCATTCGTCTGCTCCTGTCTGCTTCCTATTTTTAGACATTGATGTACCGATTTTGAATCATCCTTTTAGACATTGATGTACTGATTTTGAATCATCCTTCCTGCGCAGCTGCAGTGCGGCTTTCAGGCGGGCTGAAAAGTCATGGCATTTTTCAAACACGCTCTGTCCCGGATTTTATCTGTTCAGTATTCTTTTGAAACCTCACTCAGTCCGTATGTATCCATGAATTCCTGTAAGTCCTTCTGGCTGCGCACAAACATAACCTCATGAAATCTTCCTGTGCGCTGGTCTTTAAATCCCGCTACCTGCTCTCCGTTGCAGATACTGCACTTTAAGACAGGTTTTTCATTCACCCTGTCATATTCCTTTTTCTCCAGCTTCTTTTCTGCTTTCTTTTTCTGAAATAACATAAAACCGCCTTCCTTTCCACATCAGATGAACACGAACCTCCTGAACCTCAGATTTATCATAGCTTATCCCGGCCATAAAATCAATCTGCGAAACTATTTTTTCAGTCTGCAAAAATACCTGTGCAGCCACAGATTTAATTTCTGCAGACTGCACAGGTATTTTGTAACAGTTCTTATTCCTCATAACGGATTCTTTCTACCAGAGACTCTTTCTTCAGATTTCTGCTCAGAAAATATGACAGAAGCACCTGCATCAGTATTAGCACGGCTATCATACAGGCCAGCTCTGCCACCGGCACATGGTACGTATTAATTCCAAATACCGCATATTCCTTTGCATAACGGAATAGCCCGTACCCCGCTGGCAGGCCGGCAGTCACAGCCACTGCCACAGTCCCTGCCGAGAATAAAAATCCCTGGATCTGCAGACTCTTATACAGCTGCTTATTTGTCATGCCGACAGCCTGCAGGATTCCATACTCCTGCTTTTTCGTGACAATGCTTATAATCATCGTATTCGCAAGGTTCATAAATCCAATCATCCCCGTCACTGCCATAAACAGATAGCATATAATTTTTATCATCCTCACACCAGACTGCGACCGTGACAGCATATCTGAAAAAGCAGTCATTTCTACATGCTCCATATCACTCAGCAGTGTTTCCAGCTCTGAGCGGACTGCTGCTGCATCTTCTTCACTGCAGTCCACCCACAGCCACCCTGGCGAATCCCCGTTCAGATTCAGTCTGTGATACATTTCTTCTGTAATAACCCAGCTGGTCCCAGAGCTGCCAAATGACGCAGCAAGCTTTCCATTTACAGACCCGCTGTCCTTCCCGTTTTCTAATTTCATCGTAACGTCCTGACCCAGTGTATACCCATAATCTTCTAAAAAATGAGACCAGCCGTAATAAATAATATCCTGCTCTTTGCTGTCTGCATACTCTGCCCTTCCAGTCAGTCCGCCAGACTGTTTTCTCAGCTCAAAATCAGCTTCATTTAATGCTTCTGCCTCTTCCATCCTTCCATCCACTTCTGCCAGCAGAATATTTCTTGTCTGTACCTGTGTAACCCCGTTAATTTCCTGAATCTTTTGTACAAATTCGTCATTCAGCGGATTATTTTTCAGCACAGAATCCAGATTATTTTCCGGGTATGCTTCATCTCCCATCGAATAATTCAGTTCAATCTGAAACTGTCCTTTTTCCACAAAATTTCTTGCATCATATTCCGGGTCCATATTGCCTACGGTATTTGCAATCACTACAAACAGGACACAGGACAGCCCCATTGTAAGTACTGTCATAAACGTACGTCTGCGGTCTGCAGAAATATTTGCCGCTGCCAGTGACCAGACAGACATATTTTTCTTTCCTTTTCGAATACCCGCCTTTCTGCCTTTCGTATTTTCCATATAGCGCAGTGCTTCTACAGGCGAAACAGACCCTGCTATTTTCATCGGCCTGTGCAGGGCCAGCAGCATGGTCAGAAACGCCATCCCCGCTGCCAGCAGCAGACATGCAGGTGAAAAAATATGAACACTCGCCGTTTTTTCTCCCATTGCCGCCCCCTGTGCTGCCAGCCACCGGAAACCGGCCCATGCAGACACATATCCGGCAAGAATGCCTGGCGGGATGCTGCATGCAGCCAGAAACATCCCCTCTTGAAAAATCAGATGTTTCATCTGTTTTTTTGTCGCTCCCAGTGCACGTATTTTACCATACTCCCGGATGTTGCGGACAATCCCGACCTGAAAAATATTATAAATAACCATAACAGAAAAAAGGATAACACCTGCTGCAGTCACTGTACAGACCGTCAGCGTTTCCGTTCCCGGTTCCAGGGTAAACAGCAGGTATCTGCCGTTAATAGATACATTTCTTTTCTCAATCCCGCAGCCTGCCGCAATTTCCTGAATGACTTCTTCCGCACTGTCATAAGTAATAGGGATGTCTTGCGAAAGCCGGAACGATACAGAATATTTCCGCTCATCCTCTGCAAACTGCGTTTCATAAAATGACTCTGAAACATACGCCGAAAAAACCGTCTGCTCCATGCCCATGTCAGGCACCTCAATAAACCCGCTGATTGTAAACTCCACAGGCTCAAATGTATGTTTCAAATCAGCGCGGTATGGAAATGTCACCGTGTCCCCCGTCTTCACATCTCCATACCCGACTGCTTCAAAAAATTCCTTCTGGGCCGCAATCTCATTTTCCTTTTCAGGAAATCTGCCCTCTGCCAGCATATCTGCCAGATTGGACATATCCCTGTAATTTTCGTCTGCCATAAACAGCCCGTATACGGCATCACAGTCTGCATCCCCCGCCAGTGCTGTAACACCTATTTTTGAAAATTCACCATGCCTGCCAATTTCCTTCAGCTGTGCCGTACTTACAGATTTAAAGATCCCGTAATCACTTCCATAATTCTGTTCCGCATTTTCCTTTTCCATCTTTACGATTCCATAACCAAATGTACATATGACCGTCAGCAATATGGTCGTCAGAAAAATGGAAACCATAATCAGAATACTTCTTGTTTTATTTTTCCTGTTGTTGCTTAGCGCAAGCATTGTAACTGTATTCATAAAAATTTCACCATGCTTTCTATCAAAATATCAGGTTCTGCCCTCTATAGGCATATCTTTCCATCGTGCTTCCTTTCTATCGGCAATAGCAGCCTCTGTTCTCTATAGGCACATCTTTCCACCGTGCTTCCTTACAGAAAATCGGCTACCCTTCCGTCTTCTATAACCAGAATCCGTTCTGCCGCCTGTGCTATTTCTTCATCATGCGTTATCATAACAATTGTCTGACCATACTTTTTCGCAGACATTTTCAGCAGCGCTATCACTTCTCCGCTTGAACTCGAATCCAGATTTCCTGTCGGCTCATCTGCAAACACAATATCCGGCTTTGCGGCAAGTGCCCTTGCAATTGCAGCTCTCTGCTGCTGCCCGCCCGAAAGCGCATTTGGCAGATGATGAATCCGGTTCTCAATCCCCAGCGTAACAACCAGGTCTTTAATATAAGCCGTATCTGCTTTCTGTTTATCCAGTCCTATCGGAAGCACTATATTTTCCCATACATTGATAGAAGACACCAGATTATACGCCTGAAACACAAATCCGATTTTTCTCCGGCGAAATGCTGCCAGTTCTTCCTCTTTCATCTTAAAAATATCTTTGCCACGCACCAGTACACTGCCCGAAGTCGGCGTGTCCAGCCCTCCAAGCAAATGCAGCAGCGTGCTTTTGCCGGACCCCGATTTCCCGACAATTGCTGTAAATTCTCCCTGTCCAATCTGCAGATTAATACCGTCAGCCGCTTTTACCAGATTTTCTCCAGAGCCGTAGTATTTGCATAAGTTTCTAGTCTGTAAAATTGCATGCATAATCATTACCCCTTTCTTATAAGCCAGGCACTGCCGATTCACTTTTCCTCTTCATCTGTATGATTCTTTCCGAGACCTGGTACTCCATTCTGCCAGGATTCAAGTGCTCCACCGTACTCTGTTTTCTGACTAGACAAAATACTTATTTCCATTCAGAGTCTGTACTGTAAATCAGTCCCTGCCTTTGCATACAGGATAGCATGCCCGGCTTACATTACGCTTGCAGAAAACCTTAATAATGCTTACAGTTTTGTAAGATAAGACAGCTGAATTATAAATAAGGCAGCCGGATTACAAATATGCTTCCCGGAAATCCCTGTTCTCTGCCGTTTCCAGCCTTCACCGACAGCATGCCATGATGTTCCGCGATAATCTTCTGCGCCAGATACAGGCCGACGCCTGCTCCTTCTGCCTGCTGCACCCATGGGCTTCTGCCCCGGTAAAAACGCTGGAACACCTTATGAAAATCCTTTTTATCTATCCCGATTCCCTGGTCCTGTATTTCAATCTTTGCAAAACTGATCCCTTTTTGTATCCGGACAAAGATTTCGCTTCCGCACGGACTGTATTTCACAGCATTATCCAGTACATTAATCAGCGCTTCGCACAGCCATTTCGTATCATGCATAATCTCAGCCTGATCCATCTGCGGCTCGCACTCAAACACCATCTCTGTCTGTTTTTCCGAAGCCTTCGGATAAATCCTGTTTACTGCCAGAACCACCGTGTCCATCAGCAGTGCTTTTTTCAGTTTAATCTGAATGAGCCCCGATTCCATGTTTGAAATCTGAATCATAGACTCCAGCAGTGTTTTCAGCCCATCCAGCTCATTCCTGCAGCGCTGATAAAATTCTGAGCGTTCCTCCTTCGCAAGCTCCGTATCTTCTAATATCGTAAAACAGGTATCCAGAGCCGCTACTGGCGTTTTCAGCTGATGTGACAGATCCGTAACCAGTTTTTTCGTTTTCTCCTTTTCCATAAAAGACTGTTCCCATGCAAGCGATAAATATTCCTCAAACCTCTCCAGCTGTTCATTCAAACGGCCCGTATCTTCTTCAAAACCTTCCAGTACCGGAAGCTTCATCTCTGTATGCTTATCTGAAGCCTTCTCTGTTTCTATAAAGCCTTCCTGCCTGTCTGATCTATTCCAAAATCCTGAAAGGCGCTGGTTCAGACTGTTTAAATATTCTGCCAGCACCTTTCTTTCATATTTTTCCCTCAGATAACTCCCTACAAGAAACACTGTCAAAGCTAATCCCGATATGGCAGCAGATACCATACACTGCTTAAGAAAGTCCGCATAAAACCTGTTTTGCAGACTGTACCTGTACCCATACTGCTTCAGCATCTGCGCCGGATGTTTTTTATCTTCCTTCATCAGCCTGACCGCCAGATCCAGCCCGGAATCATAATCTTCCGCCGCCATATAATCCAAAATATCTGCTTTATCCTCATAATTCTTATAACAGCACAGCATAAAGCATGCCTGAATCATAATTACTGCTGCTATCAGCAGAAAAGCGCTAAATCTCTTTATTTTTATTTTTTTAAATTTATCAGCATTTAGAAATTGATTCATAAATTCTGCTATCCTCTTTGTTATTTTGTGCCTGCCAGTGCAGCCGCATAAAGCCTGTCAGGAACGCCAGGGCATCAGACACCGGTCCGTCTGCCCGCCACAGCCTTAAAGCAGAAAATTTAGAAGTTCTTACTGTTCGCAGGCGGAACAGAAAAAGGAAAAAGTTTCTCCGCCCCGGCGTCCGGATCATCTATACAAAAAGTCCCATAAACATAACGTTTACAGGACTTTTCAGCATCATTTTTTATTTTATAAGTCTATATCACAAAATTAAATCACACCCTGAGCCAGCATTGCCTGTGCAACCTTCTCAAATCCGGCAATGTTTGCACCAGCCACATAATCGCCTTCCATGCCATACTTCTTAGCTGCATCATCAATATTGTGGTAAATATTTACCATAATCTGTTTCAGCTTTGAATCCACTTCTTCAAATGTCCAGCTCAGTCTCTCAGAATTCTGTGTCATTTCCAGTGCAGATGTAGCTACACCGCCTGCATTTGCAGCTTTGCCGCCGATAAACCATACGCCGTTTTCCTGCAGATACTTCGTAGCATCAATCGTAGTCGGCATATTAGCACCTTCGCAGACTGCTTTGCATCCATTTGCCACCAGCTGTTTTGCATCGTCAAGAAGCAGCTCATTCTGTGTTGCACAAGGAAGCGCAATGTCACATTTAATCTGCCATACGCCGCGGCCTTCATGATATTCTGCGCTCTTTCTGACTGCAGCATATTCTGTCAGGCGCGCACGTTTTACTTCTTTTACTTCCTTTAATAATGCCACATCAATACCTTCCGGATCATAAATCCAGCCTGTGGAATCAGAACAGGTAACAACTTTTGCACCCAGCTGCTGTGCTTTCTGTGCTGCATAAATAGCCACATTGCCGGCACCGGATATTACAACCGTCTTGCCTTCCATAGATTCGCCATGGCATTTCATTAATTCTTCTGTAATGTATAATAATCCATAGCCAGTTGCTTCTGTACGTGCCAGGGAACCGCCGTATGTCAGGCCTTTACCTGTCAGCACGCCTTCATAAGTGCCGCGGATTTTCTTATACTGGCCAAACATGTAGCCGATTTCTCTTGCACCTGTTCCGATATCGCCAGCAGGTACATCCACATCCGCACCAATGTATTTAGATAACTCTGTCATAAAACTCTGGCAGAATGCCATTACTTCACGGTCTGATTTTCCCTTCGGGTCAAAATCTGAACCGCCTTTGCCGCCGCCGATTGGAAGCCCTGTAAGAGAATTTTTGAAAATCTGCTCAAACCCTAAAAACTTAATAATACCCAGATTTACAGAAGGATGCAGGCGAAGGCCTCCCTTGTACGGTCCGATTGCATTGTTAAACTGTACTCTGTACCCTGTATTGACCTGAACCTGGCCTTTGTCGTCTACCCACGGAACACGGAATTTAAACTGCCTGTCCGGCTCTGTCAGTCTCTCTAATAATGCCTCTTTCTTATAAAGCTCCTCGTTTGCCTCGATTACTGGCTTTAAGGTCTCTAATACTTCCTCAGCAGCCTGCAGGAATTCCGGCTCAGAAGCGTTTTTCTCTTTTACCCTTGCAAGTACCTCATCAACGTAGCTCATTTTGCATTCTCCTTTATTTTTTATTATTGTCTTTTAAAACATATTTTATTATGAAATCCGGTATACTGCAAGATATTTTTTATGATTATGCTGAAATTCCTTATTTTATTAAGTATATGCGCATTAAATATCTAAATGGTCTGCAAAGCAGTAAATGCTTTAAAAGCGAATCGGCTTTCAAAAACAAAAAAATCAATTATAATGCACCAGTATTCAAAATAAAAAGATCAGGAATCCCCCTTCAAAAAGTTCAATTCCTGATCCGCTTATTATAATTCAAATATTTCAGGCACAGCCATAAATCCTCAGACTGCCGCTGATTTTATATATTATTAAACTCTCTGCTTCTTCCCTGCCAGTATCAGCCCGCATCCAGCAAACACAAGCCCTGCTATCAGAAACAGCTTCGGATCAAGAGATCCGTCCCCGGTCTTTGGAGTTTCATCCAGTGTATGACCGCCCGATGCTGTACCGGAAGATGCTGCTGTACTGCTGGAAGATCCAGAGGAGCTGCTGCCTGTACTGCTTACAGCTGCCGTACTGCCGCCAGATGAGGCACTGCCTGAAGTACTGCCCGCTCCGCTGCTGCCGGATGCTGTGCTGCTGCCCGATGCTGCACTGCCGCCGGATGAGGCGCTGCTGCCCGAAGTACTGCCGCCAGATGAGGCACTGCCTGAAGTACTGCCCGCTCCGCTGCTGCCGG
>CAJTVR010000050.1:0-8856 GCA_910580075.1 uncultured Eubacterium sp.
GGTTCGAACCCTGGACACCCTGATTAAGAGTCAGGTGCTCTGCCAGCTGAGCTAGTGGCGCGTTCCTTATTTAATTGTGTTCCCTGAACACAAGAAATATTATAAATCATAATTATAAAAAATGCAAGTGTTTTTTTATAATTTTTTCAAATTTTTTTCACAGATCCATCACAGTTCATTTAGTTTTTGCAGCATCTGTTCATTTAGAACTCAGCTGCAAAAACTATAAATCTGCTTTCCTATATAAAATATCCCATCCAAAAATTACATATTGGCAATCAAAGCTGCGATCTCTTCCGAACTCATAACATAACTAGGGTCTGACAAATCTGGAAGATCATCTGCTATCGGTTCAGGCGATGACATTAAATCCGTTTTCGCAATTAAAGATGCGATTTCTTCTGAACTCATGACCTGATTCGAAGCTGACTGATTATTCTTTTCACCTTCTATAGGTACTTCCAGAATCTTATCAAGATCCAGATCCTCTACGGTATCCTCCTGAATATCATCGATATCCATTTCTCTCATAATTTGTTCTAACTCATCCTCTTCTTTTGTCTGTACAGATGACTGATTCTTCCATGCTCCTGCTCGCTGCTGTGCCGGCTTTGCATTTGCATTCAGCCTGTTAGGCACAGATTCCAGTCCCGCTATCATTGCATCTAAATCAGATTCTGTCTGAACAGTTTTCGGCCTGGCAGCAGATTCTTCTGCCTCCTGTCTCTGTCTGAATTTTTCAGTAATGGAAGACAAATCAACTTCAGAAGATACAGGTGTTTCTGATACCGGCTCATGTAAAACTGGCGAAGCAGCTGTCTCTGCCGCTATCGGCTCTATTACTGGCTCGTTTAGATCTGGCGATGCAGATGACTCTTTCAGCGCTGACACCGGCTCTGCTGATACCGTATCTATTACTGGCTCGTCCATCACCTGCGAAAATGCCGGCTCATTTAATACTGATTGTGATACTGCCGTCTCTAATGCTGGTTCTGCTAACAAAGATTTAATCACCGGCTCTGATGCTGCCGTATTTATTACTGTTTCCTCTAATGCTGGCTCAAGAACCGGTTCTGTTACTATTGGTTCAAGTACTGGCTCCGATACTATCGGCTCTAGTGCCGGTTCTTCTAATATTGGATTGAGTACTGGTTCTGATACTGTGGTCTCTATTACTGGTTTATTTAATACTGATTGTGATACTGTCGGCTCTATTACTGGTTCTGTTGCTACCGGTTCTATTACTATTTCATTTAATACTGGTTCTGATACTGTCGGCTCTATTACTGATTCTTCTATTACTGGTTCTGATACTGCCGAATCTATTACTGATTCCGCTTCAAGTACCGGTTCTGCTATTACTGGTTCTGTTGCTGCTGGTTCTATTACCGGTTCCGCTGCTATTGGTTCAAGTACTGGTTCTGTCGCTATCGGATCTATTACCGGTTCCACTGATACTGGTTCAAGTACCGGTTCTGCTGATACTGGTTCAAGTACTGGTTCCGCTGCTGCCGGTTCTGCTGCTATCGGCTCTAATACCGGTTCTTCTAATATTGGTGAAAGCACCGGCTCTGATACTGCCTCTGACAATACAGGAGAAAAGCCTTGTTCTGAATTCACTTGTGCCGCTGTCTGATCATCACCAATTGGCGGAAGATTTATTTCAGCAGAAGGCTCGTCCAGCATCGAAGAAAGACCAATACCCTGATCTATCTGTTCCAGTACTGGCTCTTCCAAAACCGAAGACAGAGTTAAATCCGAATCAGCAGCTTCTGAGACTGATCCACCCTGTATTGGTCCCAATTCTGGTTCCAGTGCTGCCGGATCTAATGCCGGTTCATCCAGAATAGAAGATAACTCCAACTCTGAACCTCCAGTCTCTAAGACTGATGATTCATTGGAAACCGCCGACAAATCCAAGGCTGCCGGCTCTGTCAGCATCTCATTTTCCTCTAAGATAGAAGACAATTCCAGATCTGCTCCTGAATCATCTGCAATTGGAGACAATTCCGGTTCTGCCAGACCTTCCCCGGCTCCCATAACCGGATTTAAAACAGGTTCTTCCAGAATTGGAGACAATTCCGGCTCTGCCAGACCTTCCCCGGCTCCCATAACTGAATCTAAAACCGGCTCCTCCAGAATCGGAGACAGTTCCGGCTCTGCCAGGCTTTCCTGAACTCCCATAACTGAATCCAAAACCGGCTCCTCCAGAATCGGAGACAGTTCCGGCTCGTCTAACACAGATTCTAATCCAGAATTTTCTGATATAGAAGATAAATCTAAATCTTCGACTCCCATTACCTGCTCAGCAGAAGGTTCTTCCTCTATTCCCATCAACAGGCGGTCCAAATCTGACTCCGACGAATTATCCGGTATCCGCACTGAATTCTGACTGACAGAAGAATCACCGGTATTCATTTGCAGAGGGCTAAACTGAGATTTCATAGATGCCACTTTGTTAGCCGACTCCAGAATATCATTTCGCAGAGACTGTTCCATTTCTTTTAAACCTGACAAAATCTCCTGCTGATTTTCAAGAATATTCTGGCTGTTTCCGGTAAGAAGTTCTTTATCCTGATCACTTAACCCTGATGCAGCTGCACTTTCTTTTTGCAGATTCATAATTCTCTGCATGATTTTATCATTCGAAATTAATATTGCATTTGTATTCTGTTTATTCCGGTTAATCTGAGCTTTTGCCAGTGCTTTCTGCGCAGAGATCAGTTCCTTATATGGCAGGCCTGCATTATCATTCAGGCTGTCCATTTTCTTTTCCATCTGATCAAAATATTTACGCATTAATAAATACGAAGCTTTTTCAGAACGGTAAACATTATCAAAAGACTCTTCCTGCTGTTTTGCTCTTTTTTCACTCAGTTTTCCAATGAGAAAAGTCTCTGCAAATACTGAAACAAGTATAAAAGCTCCCAGACTTCCAATTGCTATCAAATTATTCGGATCATTCATAATTTCATAAATTTCAACTATAAATAATGAAACTGTTAAAATTGAAACAAATGAAATCTTCATCATCAGGCCGCTATCTCGATTTTTCTTTTCATTACTATCCTGTGACATTTGGTTTTAGCCCCCTCAGTTTAATTCATTTCCTGCGGATCAAAATCAATCCATAAAATTAACTTTTCCCTGCATCCAGATATTTCCCTTAAATCTCCTTCCAACTTCCGGCACACCTATTAAATCTTTTTCATTAATACACACATCAAATATCAGGTCATTAGAATTAACTTTCATTAAAATAAGATTTTCTTTGGTCAGATTATTTTCGATTTTTTCAATATCCATAATCTGTCCCATAATGGAATATTGGTCGCTCTCTATGCCATATGGCATAAAGTAACTTTCTACTATACTGAAGACATCTTCTTTTTCTACCCGTTTTGAGATCATAGAATATAAATCTATGTCTTCCAAAGTCAGGCTTTCTATTGCTTCTTCATCTCCATCGCGTGCTGCTGCCATAAGATAATTATGATTAAGTCTGTTTTTCTCTGTATTTCGTATCTGCTCTTCATTCTTTCCAATCGGGAGAATAATCTTTCCATTCACAGAAAGAGCTGAAAGAATCGTTGTAATATTTTTTAAAGAAGCACCATATACAGACCTCTGATTCAAAAAATCAGCTACATTTTGCAAATAAAAAATAAGCGTAACGCCAAGGCGCATCTCATCACAGATGCCCGCGTAGGATTCGTTTCCAACATGCCGTTCAATGTCTACCTGTTCATCAGTCGATATTTCACGGCCTGTAAAAACAGGATAATAATAATCCATAGAAAATAAATCGCGATCCTGAAACTGGCCGCAGACAGTAATTCCCACCCGTTCATTGAACATATGAGTTATTTCAGAAAACTCGCTTCCATCTGAATCGATTGCGAGCTTTTCAATATCCGGCATTTCTATGATTTTCTTGATCAGCTCATCCAGCTGCTCTTTTTTCTTGAGGTCACTAAATCCAATAGCTCGCAAAAAGCGGTGCATCTTGTCATTTCCTCCCTTTCACTCAATCAATTCTTATTATATAGTATTCGAACAGCTTTTGCAATATTTTACTTATATTTTAGCGCCATGTCCAGCGCCTCTTTCTCTTCTGAAGCGAGAACAATAATCGACTTGCCGCCTATAATTTCCTTGATATAAGTATAGCATCCTTCCCTGCTGTGCATTGCATTAATAATAAAGCCATCATCTTTTTCATTCAGCAGCGCAAGAGAAAAACTCAGTTTACCGCCCATTTCATTAAATGCATCGTATTTTACAAGGCCGATTTTCTGAAACGTAATCCCCATCTGGCCTTCTATTCTTTCAATCTTGCTCTTATTTGTATAATTGGTTTCTATTAGATCATCAAACTGCTCTAAATATCCGGTAATTCTTTCTTCCAGTGATTTCGCATCCGAATCACCCATAAATTTTTTATACTTCTTCTTCAGCCTTGCAGTCATGCCAATATTAATCAGAAGCATAATCAGCAGCAAAACTACAGCACCGGCAAGTCCCCAGACAACATATTCCAAATCAATGCCATGGTATTCACAAATACTCATATTTTTCCTCCATATCTATTTCTTTATTTTGATATAGACTGAAACATTTCAAACAGATGTTCGAGCTGGTTCGAGTCATAGTACTCTATTTCTATTTTCCCTTTATTTTTATCTTTATAGTTAATGATTACTTTTGTTCCTAATGCCTGTTTCATTTTTTCTTCAATATCATGGTAAACAGTCTTCAGCCGTTTAATTTCTTCACTATCTTCTTCTGGTTTTACTTTTCCTGGTTTCCCATCTTTTAAAATCTGTTTTACAAGTTTTTCTGTTTCTCTTACGCTTAATTTTTCATCAAAGATTTTCTGTGCAGCTGTAAACTGTAAGTCCTGATCTTCTATTGATAAAAGTGCCCGCGCATGGCCAGTAGTAATCATTTCATCAACGATCATCTGCTGTACTTTATCATTCAGTTTCAGAAGACGCATAGAATTCGTCACTGTTGTTCTGGATTTTGATACTCTCTCCGCTACCTCATCCTGTTTCAGATTAAACTCTGTCAGCAGACGTTTAAAAGCAATCGCTTCTTCAATTGGATTTAGATCTTCACGCTGAATATTTTCGATAAGAGAAACTTCTACCATTTCCCGCGGAGTGAGACTTTTAATAATAATGGGAATTTCTTTCATACCAGCCATCTTTGCAGCACGCCATCTTCGTTCCCCTGCTACAATTTCATAATATGTATCCTTATCCTGTACTAATAACGGCTGCAAGACACCAAACTGTTTGATTGATTCAGATAGTTCCAAAAGTGCATCTTCATTAAAATTCTTTCTAGGCTGATCCCTGTTTGGCTCTACCTTATTAATATTCACCATGACTTCTTCTTTTTTTGCTTCTTCAGCCGGCTGTTCCTGACTGCCTACTTTATCAGGAATCAGGGAATCCAGTCCTTTGCCCAGACCTTTACCTAAACCACTTTTTTTTACAGGCATTCTTATAAAATCCTTTCTATATAAATATTACAAGTCTTTTCTATTAATAACCTCTTTTGCTAAAAGCCGGTAACTTTCTGCACCTGCAGACCTCTTATCATATAAATTAATCGGAAGACCATGACTTGGAGCTTCCGCCAGTTTGACATTTCTAGGGATAATCGTCTTATAAATTACTGTATTCAAATTTTCTTTTACATTTTCAACAACCTGCATAGATAAGTTGGTTCTTGCGTCGTACATAGTAAAAACAACACCCTCAATCATCACTTTCGGATTCAGCCTCTGCTGTACCAGATCAATTGTATGGATCAGCTGGCTCAGTCCTTCCAATGCATAATATTCACACTGAATCGGAACAAGAATGGAATTTGCTGTAGTCATTGCATTTACGGTCAGCATATTCAGGGCAGGCGGACAGTCTATAATTATGTAATCAAAATCATCTTTAATATAATCTATTGCATTTTTAAGCAGATATTCTTTATCGTTAATTCCTAATAACTCTATTTCTGCTCCAGACAGATTTACATTAGAAGGAATGATTTGCAAATTATCAATCTGAGTCTGGTAAATACTTGATCTGACACTGCACTCATCTAACAGTAATTCATATACGGTATTTTCCAACAGACTTTTATCCAAACCAATCCCGCTCGTCGTATTTCCCTGTGGATCTAAATCAATCGTAAGTATTTTTTTACCCAGTTCTGCAAGACAGGCTGACAAATTAATGGAAGTTGTCGTCTTTCCTACTCCGCCTTTCTGATTAGCTATTGCAATGATTCTTCCCATTCCGTTTCCTTTCTTAACCGATAAATCTGGCTGATGTCTTTCTTATCTTTCATTTAGTGGTTTTTCTTTAACAGTTTCTATTATAGCACCAACTGATTATATTTTCTATAGGTTTCAGAAAATATATCTTTAAAAGATTCTTATATTTCGTGGCTGGGAATTGTTAATTTTATCCCTAAAGAGTTGATGCATTGATGTATTGTATTATCCGGACGCCAGGCGGAGAAACTTTTTCCTTTTTCTGTTCCGCCTTCGAACTGTAAGAAATTCTAAATTTTCTGCTTCAGGGCTGTGATACCGGACGGACCGGTGCCTGATGCCCTGGCGTTACGGCATGCTTTATGCTGCGGCAGTGGCAGGCACCTTTTGGGGTTCAAAGTTGTTTACAGCGGAAGGCAGTGTCCCCAAATCCTGTTTATCGGGCAGAAAATTAAGAATTTCTAACAGTTCTACGGAGTCACAGAAAAAGGAAAAAGTTTCTCCGCCTGGCTGGTATCGGATGAATTTCATGTACCTGTATGCTACTGCTTTCCGAACATGCTTCCACAGTATGAAAGGCATAGCTTTATTCTGTCATAGGCAGATGGATGAAAATCTGTTCTTTCTGACTGTGAAGAAAAACTGGAATTTCTTAGTATTGTGCCTGGTGAAGATGATTCGGATATGCTGTCTGCCGCATAAAAAACTGTAAGTCTCAAAGATACCTGACAGCGTCTCATCTGAAAAGTCTAAATTACCTGCTAATGCTTTAGCTGGAAAAGTATCAAAGGTGTCTGCCAGCCCCTCAGCTGAATTATAATATTTGCCAGTTCTTCCATTTTGGAATATACCAATGTTTCTTGTCAATGCCTTAGCTGAGAAAATCCTAATGATTCCTTGCCACCCTGCTGTTGAGAAAGCCTCATTAATTTTTGCCAGCCCCTCTGTTGAGAAATCTCCAATAATTTTTGCCAGTCCTTCCAGTTGGAATATACCAATGTTTCTTGCCAACGCTTTAACCGGGTAAATCCCAATGATTCCCGTCACCCTGCTGTTGAGAAAGTCCCAATGATTTTAACCACTCTCTCAGCTTAGAAACCCCTTAACATTTTGCAGTCCCTCCAGTCGAGAAAATCCCAATGATTTCTCCCAGCCCCTCAGCTGAGGAGGCCTCAACCATTCCTCCCAGTCAATCAGCTAAAAGCCAGGCATCAGGTTCTGCTTCAAAAAAATCTTTTTCTTTCTCTTCGTTTTATTGATGTCGATATCTTCTATAGTATTCCTTTTTCAATTACTATGTTTCTTCTATTTTTCTTTTGACGAGATATCACTATTCCATTCTGCCTTATAAATACAGTCTTTCATTTTTAATTTTTTCTATTTCTCATCATTCATAGTATTATAATTCTGCTCAGCTCACATATCGAATATCATTCTTCTATACTAATCTCCTTTTCTCTGATTTATATGATTGCTTTTCATCGGCAATATCATATGTTCTCCCTCTAACCTTTTGTGATACAGTCTCTCAGTTTTCTTGTTTTTATTTTCCATGTTTTAATTTGTTCCATATTATATTAATTTTAATTAAGACAAAATTTTTAAGATTTTTCTGTTTCTTCTATACTTCCTTCAGTAATAGCATTTTTTCTTCTAGCACTTACTACTAAGTCTTTCGTATTTTCCTGATTTAATTTACTCTGTTATACCATTATCATATTATTTAATCAGCTCATAAATGAGAAAAGAAATAAATTTTTCTTTGCCTTATATTTTATGCATAAATATATTGTAATATCTGTTTTCTCATTTTTTCTCAGGCTGTCCCACTCGGTTCATCTCTTCATAACAATTAATAATTCCCTTAATCTCTCTTTATTTATCTTAACATATGATTGGATATTCTGAGAATCCAAACGTTTTTTCGACATAAAGCTAACGTTTTTTGAAATATACTTTCTATAAGCTCTGCTCATCGAATTATTTACCCTAAAATATTTTGTGATTTATTGTCCTTTCCAGTAAACGTAAATATCGTTTTTATTGATAATTTTGTTACAAATGAATGTCATTCCATGTTAATTTATAATATAAAAATCTTATTATTTCTGCATAATGTTTCACGTGAAACATTATGCAATATTCTATTTTAATTATATAAATACAAATCCCAACATTCTTAGACTAAAACATCATCTATTATAAGAATACATCAAAAATTATAAAAGTGTTATCTATGCTTATTAATCTATTAAAGCTGCAAAATATCTACGTAAATTTTTTTATTATTTTAAGATATAAAAATTTAAATGCATAAATTGTTTTAAGTTAAATATTTCTTCATTATTTGCCAATATTAAAACTGAATAATCTTTCTCAGGAAACAAACCATCCGTAAAATTACACAATGTTTCACGTGAAACATTTTATTTCTATTTATATAATCAATCCGATACTACGCAATATTTTTCATTAAACCATTGCATTTCTATTATTTAAACCCATATCATAACTGCATATGTTTCACGTGAAACTTTCTATTTCTATTATCTCACCTATCCGCTACTACTCAA
>CAJTVR010000050.1:8956-34480 GCA_910580075.1 uncultured Eubacterium sp.
TTTGCATTTCTATTATTTAAACTCATACCATATCTGCACAATGTTTCACGTGAAACTTTCTATTTCTATTATCTCACCTATCCGCTACTACTCAATGTTTCTCACTAAACCTTTGCATTTCTATTATTTAAACTCATACCATATCTGCACAATGTTTCACGTGAAAACATCATTCTATTTCTATCATTTAACCATACCAAAACTACACAATGTATCTAATATAAAACATTCTATAATAATTTAAAAAGGCTCAATAAAAAAATTCTCTCCTCAAATCTCCTATATCCTCCTCCCCTTATCTTATAATAATATTAAGTAATAATATAATCTTTTACATTTACTAAGCAAACATCTGCTTTCAATACTAATTAGTATCCCCATATACACATCCAGATTCCAGTCTGCAGCACATGGCAAAAAACTGCCATACAGGAACTTAAATCCCCCGATACCAGCTGGACAGAGAAACTTTTTTCTTTTTCTGTGACTCCGGAGAACAGTTAGAAATTCTCAATTTTCTGCCTCATGTCCAGGATTTGGGGCACACTGCCTTCCGCTGCCGAAAACCCGAAGCCCCAAAAGATGCCTGCCAGCGCCACTGCATAAAACATACCGCAACGCCAGGGCATCAGGCACCGGTCCGTCCGCTGCCACAGCCCCGAAGCAGAAAATTTAGAATTTCTTACTGTTCGGAGGCGGAACAGAAAAAAGAAAAAGTTTCTCTGCCCAGCGTCCGGGTCATCAAAAACTGTATTTTTCAATAAATGTTTCATAAAATTTCAAAATAATTAACATAAATTCTTCAAAATAAGTTATAATAGAAAAAGAAATAATTTCCAAATTCCATCTTCTAACGCAAATCAAAAGTGCTGATGAAAATTATTTTATAATTAAATAAGGGAGAACAATACTATGAAAAAAGCAGTTAAAAAAATGATAACAGCCACTACTCTTCTGTTTACAGGAATGCACTTTATAAACCAGTATATTGATACTTCAAATACACCAGTTATTCTTTCTAAAAATGATAAAGTATATCAATGGAAAGATTTAAAAATAAATTATACAGAAAAAGGTAATAAGTCCGCTCCTGTACTTCTTCTCTTGCACAATCTCACTCCTTCTTCATCAAAAGAAGAATGGTATAAAATAGATAAGACATTAGCACAGGATTATCATATTTATGAATTAGATTTACCTGGGTGCGGCAAATCTGATAAACCAGATATCACGTATATTAACTATATATTTGTACAATTAATTTCTGATTTTATTAAAGAAGTAATCAGGGAAAAAGCAAATATATGCGCTGCTGCGTTTTCCAGTTCGTTCTCACTTATGACAGCACGCATGAATCCTGATCTCATTGATAAAATAATTATAATAAATCCAACTTCTATCAATGATCTCATCAGGCCGCTTACAACACAAGGAAAGATAAAAGATCATGTACTTGGACTTCCTATAATAGGAACTTTCCTATACAATTGTTTGCAGAGTAAATCACTTATCGAAGATCATTATATATCACATTATTATTATAATGAAAAGAATGTTCTTCCAAAAGAAATAGATATCTCCTATTATAATGCCCATTTTAATCATTCCCGGGGGAAATACCTGTTTGGAAGCATACTGGCTAATTATACAAATATTAACATTATTCATGCACTGCCAATGATTAAAAACGAAATATATTTAATCACGAATGGAAAACATACATCTTTAGTACAGGAATACAAACAATATAACGATAAAATTCACGCCATATATGTTTCAAACTGCCGCCTGCTTCCTCAATTAGAAATACCAGCCACCATAGCAGAAAAAATCAAGCAGATATTATAAATAGTAATTAAAAAATGGAGCTCGTGCGTTTTCCATAACGGCAGACATATGTGCCTAGAATCTTGAATACCAGAAAATAACTTAAGAACTTCTAACGTATTCCCCGGAGTCACACAAAAAGTTTGTCTGCAGGCGATACAAAATGAATTTTATGTATCTGTCCAGCAGCCTGCTTCCAAAAACAAATCTGATCCAGCTGCCGTATGTTTATTACCTGCTTGTCTATACTTGGTTATTCCTGCTCTGGGCCTGCTCTGGCTGTCGGTTTTTCGGTATGCCTAACCCTCAGCCAGACGTTTACGTTTATTCTGTCACGGCATCCGACAAAAGCTGCTCCTTTTAATGTGACTCTGAAAAAAGCTGACACTAATTATTATGCCTGATACAACAGAATTTCTAGCACAGTATCCGGCTAATCTACTTTCTTCTCCTCTTCCCATTAAAATAGGCCAGCATTTTCAAAATAGCAAAATTCAAAATAGATATACCTATAAAAAATATAACTGCAGCATATATAATCTGCAACTGTTCTACCCCTAATCTAACATAACAAATAATCATTAAAATAGTAAAAGCAAAAGAACATATCATACTAATTAAAACTTCATTATATTTTCCATCTTTCCATAAAATATTTTTACACAAAGCATTTTCCCATACTCCATTCCAAATCATCATCATTATATAAGCACTTCCTCCGACAGCCAGCACTACAGTTTCACCAATGACCATAGAAAGACCATTAGGATTCATCACCAGCTGATTAAAATTACCACTGCACAAATAAAAAACACCAGTAAAAAAGCATTATTTCCAGCTTTCATTATTTTTTCTTTTTCGAATTTACTGTAATCAGCGGCCATGGATAATGTTTCATTCATTTCTTTGTCCATTCCTCCACTCATCTTTTCTCCATTTAAAATTTCCTCCATTTGTATACTGTAGAACTCAGCAATCTGGATCAGAATACTTATATCTGGCATGTTCCTTCCTGTCTCCCATCTTGAAACAGTTCTTCCCGATACATGAAGAATTTCCGCAAACTGTTCCTGAGTCAGATTCTTTTCTTTACGCAGCTGTTTTAAAAATTCTCCAATTTTTATCATATCCATAATTTCCTCCTTCCTGATAGCTAGTAGTGCATCATCCAGTCAGAATTCCGCACAGTCTGATTTCTGACTGGATGACACACCAGATGTATTTGAAAAATGCTCTCAGTTTAAACGAATGAAATAAAAAACACGACACATCACATGACATGCCATGTTTTTTCATTCAAAAATTGTCATACAAATATATATTTAATTTTATCACACTGATAAGTCTATTACATACTATTTTAAATACAAATTAAATTAACAGATAGGTTCTTTTGAAGGTATCCCTGCTTTTCTTGGATATTTTTTTGGCGTCGTTTCCACCTTCTCAATAATCACAAAGGAACGCATATATTCTGTACCTGGAAGCTGGAATTCTATTACATCCTTCAGTTCACCTCCCATCAGATGCACTGACTTTTTCGCATTCTCAACTTCTTCTGCAATCCCGCAGGTTTTATATGATATAAATTTTCCCCCTGTCTTTACAAAAGGAATGCAGTACTCACTCAGACTGGAAAGATTTGCAACAGCACGTGACACACTAATATCATACTGTGCACGGTGCTCTTTCTTTCTTGCAAGATCTTCTGCTCTGGCATGTATAGCTGATATTCCAGATAAATTCAATTTTGATATAACTTCTTCTAAAAATCTGACCCTTTTGGTTAAAGAATCTGCAAGCACAATCCGAAGCTCCGGAAATAAAATCTTGATAGGAATACCTGGAAATCCTGCTCCTGTCCCTATATCAATCAGGCTGTCTCCCTCTTTCCATTGTACAAAATGCGCCAAAGACACACTATCTAAAAAATGCTTCTCCACAACTTCATGAAATTCTGTTATTGCGGTAAGATTCATAACCTGATTCCATTCGATTAATAAATCATAAAAATCAGAAAACTGCTCTTCCATTGATGCCGTTATACTGATATTAAACTGCCCAAGCTTTTGTTTAAAATCATCAAAATTATACTTCATAATTTCCATCCCATCTTCTAGTTCTGAAACCAGCAGGTATCATTCACTTATTTTTCTGTTTCGGTAATACTGTTCAAGATAAACCAGCAGCACAGATATATCTGCCGGAGATACACCGGATATTCTGGAAGCCTGCCCGATTGAAACCGGACGGTACAGTTTCAGCTTTTGTCTGGCCTCAATACGAAGTCCGCTTACTGCATCATAGTCAAATTCTTTTTCCAGTTTCTTATTTTCCAGCTTTTTGAAGTTTTCTACCTGCTTAATCTGTCTTTTGATATATCCTTCATATTTGACATTGATATTAACCTGTTCTGCAACATCATCAGGAAGTTCCGGCCGGTCAGCATCTAACTCGGATAATAATTCGTAATTTAACTCTGGTCTTCGAATGAGCTCTGCCAGCGTGGAACCTGTATTCAGAGGAATACTTTTACATTTTTCTAAAAATTCCTGCGTACGCTTATTCGCCCCGACAGTTACATGAGAAATCCGCTCCAGTTCTTTCTGGATCATTTTTTCTTTCTCTACAACTCTTTCATAACGCTCTTTAGAAATAAGACCGGCTTCATATCCTTTTTTGGTAAGACGCAGATCCGCATTATCCTGCCGCAGGAGAAGACGGTACTCTGCTCTCGAAGTCATCATGCGGTAAGGCTCATGGTTCTCTTTTGTTACCAGGTCATCTATCAGTACCCCTATATAAGATTCCGACCGGTCTAAAATAAGCGGATCTTTTCCGAAAATTTCCATTGCCGCATTAATTCCAGCCACTAATCCCTGCGCAGCTGCCTCTTCGTATCCGGAACTTCCGTTAAACTGTCCTCCGCTGAAAAGTCCATGAATCTTTTTAAATTCCAGCGAAGGATACAGCTGGTTCGGATTAATACAGTCATATTCTATAGCATATGCACAGCGGACTATCTTCGCATGTTCCAGACCTGGCACTGTCCGGTACATTTCCTGCTGTACATCCTCCGGAAGAGAACTAGACATCCCGCCAACATACATCTCATTTGTATGAATTCCTTCCGGCTCTATAAAAAGCTGATGCTTGTCTTTATCCGGAAATTTGACGACTTTATCTTCTATAGAAGGACAATACCGGGGACCTGTTCCTTCTATCACTCCTGCATAAATCGGGGAACGATCCAGGTTTGCCCGTATAATCTCATGTGTTTTCTCATTCGTATAAGTCAGCCAGCAGGAAACCTGATCAATCTGCACATCTTCCGGATTCGTCGAAAATGAAAAAGGGACAATCCTTTCATCCCCCTTCTGTTCCTGCATTTTAGAAAAATCAAGCGATCTTTTGTCCATTCTTGCAGGAGTACCAGTCTTAAAGCGGAACATTTCCACTCCATTTTTTACGAGAGATTCTGTAAGATAATTTGCCGCCATCAGTCCATTCGGTCCGGTATGGGTAATCATCTCACCAGTAAGACAGCGTGCCCTCAGATAAGTACCTGTACACAGTATAACTGCCTTGCAATAATATATAGCTCCTGAAACTGTTTTAACTCCGGCAATCTTTTTATATTCTAAATCCTTATTTAATTTATTAGATATATAATCCTCCTGGTTTTCCTGCAAATTACGGCCTTCACTTAAATGATACCCTGAAAATATATTTTGTTCCAATATACAATCTTTATTAGACTTATCAGCTTGTAAATCATCTTTGCTATCTGTTGAAGATTTTTCAAATCCGTTTTTATCTTTAAATTCAGATTTATTATTACTGCTTTCTTCCAAAGATCTGTCTCTGCTGCCACCTTCCGGAATTTTAAATACTTCCTGCTGCATTAAATTATTTTCAGTAATACCTGATACAGATTCCAGAGCTTCTCCTTCACTTCTTTTGCCCTGAACAGGCTCAGAGGTAATTTCTGGAACTGCCGCTTGTTTACTTCCTTCGCCCTGAGAAGGCTCGCTAATAATTTTTGAAACTACCACCTCTTTACTTCTTTCACTCCGAACAGGCTCCGTAATAATTTCCGAAACTTCCGCCTGTTTAATTGTCAGATGCTCCGTACTCTGCAGTGTCTGGCGCATCTTCATGCTGTAATCGGCCTTATCCGCCTGCGCACGCAGAGAATGCACTGCCGGCCCTTTCGACTTATTCAGCATTTTGGACTGAATAAAAGTCTGGTCAATATTGATCCCCATCTGTCCGCCCAGGGCATCTACCTCACGTACCAGATGTCCTTTTGAACTTCCTCCAATATTGGGATTACATGGCATCAACGCAATACTGTCTACACTTACAGTAAAAATAATTGTCTCCAGTCCTAGTCTTGCACATGCTAAAGCCGCCTCGCACCCAGCGTGTCCTGCTCCTACAACTACAACATCATATTCTTCTTTTAGTTTATTATTGTTTGTTTTCCCTAAATCTTCATTTCTGATTGTATTTCCGCAAACCGGACATTCCATACTTTGCACCTCCAGTTTTTCACACTACTTCCCCATACAGAATTTAGAAAATATCTGATCTGCAAGATCATCTTCTACTGCTTCCCCAATCACATAGCCAAGTCTTTCATATGCATTCATTAAATCAATTGAATAAAAATCTTCCGGCATTCCGTTTTCGATACTCTCTTCTGCCAGGTTCAGACTCTCCAGCGCCTCTGCAAGCGCCGTCTTATGCCTTACATTTGTAATAACTACCTCATCATTGTATGTTATATTTCCCTTTAAAAACATCTTTCGGATTAAATCTGCCAGCTCTTCTATCCCGTCTCCTTCTTTAGCAGAAACAGATATCACATGCTCTGATATTTCTGATAATTCATTTATTCCCGTCTTTTGTTCTAAATCAGACTTATTCAGAATCGCAATGACGTTCCTGCCCCTGATCATTCTGGCAATTTCATAATCTTCCCTACTTAATTCCACAGAAGCGTCCGTCACATACAAAATTAAATCTGCTTTATCCAGATATTCCTTTGCCTTATCTACTCCTATTTTTTCAACAATGTCATTTGTTTCCCGGATTCCTGCGGTATCTATGATATTCAGGCTTAATCCTTTCAGGTTAATGTGTTCTTCCAGTATATCTCTCGTAGTTCCTGCTACATCTGTTACAATCGCGCGCTCAGATCCTGCAAGCGTATTCATAATCGAAGATTTTCCTACGTTCGGTTTTCCTGCAATAACAGTATGAATTCCCTCTTTCAGAATCCTGCCGTTTTCTGACGTTTGAATCAGATGCTGGATTTCTTCTTTCAGATATTTTACAATTCCGCTTAACTGCTCCGGATATCCATCCAGCGAATAGTGTTCCGGATCATCAATCGCAGATTCAATAAATGCAGTCTCATGTATGATGCTCTCCCTGAGCTGTCTGATTTTATTTAAAACAGAACCCCGGAGCTGATTCATAGAGCTCTTTAATGCAAAATCATTTTTCGAATTAATAATATCAATAACAGACTCTGCCTGCGTCAGATCAATCCGCCCGTTTAAAAAAGCCCTCTTTGTAAATTCTCCTGGTTCGGCCAGCCTGACACCGCTGTTTAGTACCGTTTCCAGCACACGCTGCATCACAAGCACTCCGCCATGACAGTTAATCTCCACAGTATCTTCCCTCGTATAACTGTTTGGCGCCTTCATCAGCATAACGAGAACTTCATCTACAATTTCCTGACCGTTCTGTATATATCCATAGTGAATCGTATGTGAAGGTGAATCACACAGCCTTTGTCCGTTTTTTGAATAAAATATCCTGTCTGCTGCTTCTACCGCTTCATCTCCGCTGATTCTTATAATTCCAATGCCCGCATTTGACATTGCAGTAGCAATAGCCGCAATTGTATCTGATGACATAACACTGCCTCCTGATATTCTAAATCATACTAAAAGTTCTGTAAATCAAAAACTGTGTCCAAAATATATTTGAACACAGTCTGTCTTAATTTCTTTTTAAAGTAACAACAACATGCCTGTATGGTTCCTCGCCTTCACTATGCGTAGAAACAAAACGATCATTCTGCAGTGCGGAATGTATCACTCTGCGTTCAAACGGATTCATTGGCTCTAAGGCAACAGGCCTTTTTGTTCTTTTTACCTTATATGATATATTCTTTGCAAGATTTTCAAGGGTATCTTTTCTTCTCTTACGGTAATCCTCTGTATCCAGCTTTACTTTAACATAATGATCCGACTGTTTGTTCACAGCCAGGTTTGTAAGATACTGTAACGAATCCAGTGTCTGGCCGCGCTTTCCAATTAAAACCCCCATTTCGCCGCCTTTGAATTCTACATCAATCAGGCCGCTCTCCTCATCATACTTTGAGACGATTTCTACTTCCATATCCATTGCTTCAAACACACGTGTTAAAAAATCCCGTACGCTCTCTTCAGGTGAATATTTTTTCCGTGCCTTAATAACTGCCGGTTTACTGCCTATTCCAAAAAATCCTACGCTTCCTTCATTTACTACTTCATATTCTAGCTGGTCACTTGTAATAGAGAGCTTAACTAAAGCATCTGTAATAGCATCATTAACCGTCTTTGCACTTACTTCAATAAACTCCATCGCAAAATCTCCCCTTTATTTATTATTTCTCTCATTAAAGTCCTTTACCATATTTGCCTTTGCTGTTAAACTGTTCGGATTTGCTGTTTTTCTATACTCATACGCTTTTGCAATCTTAGAATCCCTTTCTTCCTGCGACATAGAAGATAACTGTGTACTGTTTTTCGTACGCATACGTGCAGCATTCCGTATCTGATTTTCATCAATCCCCATTTTCTCCAGCTTTTTCTTACGTTTTTCTACATTCTTTGCAATCACCTCGTCCAAATCCAGATTCTGTATATGTTTATTTACGAAGTACTGCTGTACACATCTTGTCAGAGAACTGAAAATCCAGTAAATACCAAGGCCGACTGGTACCGTAAAACAGAGAAACATAGAAAACAGCGGCATTGTGTAATTCATTGTTTTCATCTGCCTGGCCATAGCATTATCCGGGTCGGCATCTGCCTGAGGCATCAGCTTGATATTCAGCATCTGTGAAGCATAAGATGCCAGAGGTATCATAAGCGCTAGCAATACAAATAAATACGAATGAGCGGAAAAGCTGCTTGTAATAATCGCAAACGGAGAATCAGAAATATTCATTCCAAGGAATGTATTCATATGATTTAACTGCACTTCGGTGGAACTGACCGTATCCTGAAGACCCGGAAATGCCTCCCGCAGCGCATCCCATCCTGCTGTAGGCATTTTATAAACTGCATCGACAATAAAATTCTTTACTGCTTCCAGATCCGCACTGTTAAAATCTGCCTGAATCTGCCCCAGATTCATCTTTTTTACAAACTCGTCCATAATCCCCTGGAATCCAGGAGTATTTACAATTCCATCTACAATCCCGTTGAAAGCATCTTTGACTCCTGATACATATGCAGGAACATTATAAATAACGCGGTAAAGTGCAAAAAATACAGGCATCTGTAATAACATTGGCAGACAGGTTCCAGTCGGTGATATGCCGTATTTCGCGTATAACGCCTGGGTTTCCTCATTCATCGCCAGCTGGGACTCCTGATCTTTACGGTTTTTATATTTTTCCTGAATTGCCTTTATTTCAGGCTGCATTTTCTGCTGCAGTTTGGAAAATTTCTGCTGCTTAATAGTAAACGGCAGCATGCACATATAAATCAGTATGGTCAGTCCGATAATGGTAACGCCTATATTTTCAATACCAAATACATTTGACAGAAACATATAAATCCAGTTCATTACCCAGCCCAGCACTTTTGCAATAGGGCCTAAAATCGAACCTGAATACTGTGTAAGTATCATCGTAGCCAATTATTAAATACCTCCTTATGGAACAGGATCATATCCGCCTTTTGAAAAAGGATTACAGCGCAGGATTCTGTATCCTGCTAAAAGCCCTCCCTTTACAGCCCCATGCTTTGCAATTGCTTCTACTGCATAATCAGAACATGACGGACAGTAAGGACACCTCACTGTTTTCAATGGCGATAAGTACCTTTTATAAAGTTTAATGCAAAAAATCATTATTTTTTTCAATTTCATTCATCTTCTTTTCATTTTTATTTCAAAATATGATGAAGACTCCCAAGATGCAGCAATGCACTCTCTGTTTCCTGATATGAGATTTCCTTTGCTGACACTCTTGCAATGACTACGATGTCCAATCCCCTGTTAAACATCTCCTCCTGTAGTCTGTAAGCCTCCTTAATCAGACGCTTTACCCGGTGCCTGACAACGCTGCCGCCCACTTTTTTACTTACAGAAATTCCTATTCTGCTGCAGTCTGTACCGTTTTCCATAACATACATCACAAGAAAACGGTTTGCATAAGATTTCCCTTCCCGATATATCTTTTGAAAATCAGAATTCTTTTTCAGTGATTCAGAAAATTTCATAATTGCGTCCTAAAATTAGTAAACGGTTATTTTTAAGGAATTTTTTCAATGCGAATTATAATGAGAATTATGAAAACATTATGCTCTTTTTAAAAAATAACCGTTTGTAATTTTTATAAATAAGAAGAAAGACCACAAAAGATGTGGCCTATGCTGATAATTTCTTTCTTCCTTTTCGTCTTCTTGCAGCCAATACCTTTCTTCCGCCTGGCGTACTCATTCTCTTTCTAAATCCGTGTACTTTAGATCTATGTCTCTTTTTCGGCTGATACGTCATCTTCATCCTGCAAACACCTCCTCTGTTAAATCTTCCTAATATTGAAAAAATACCATTACAATTATACCAAAAAAGATGCGCAAGTCAAGACAAACCTTTTCTTTTTATTATTTTTTTCTATAAAAAGTACATTTTTCATATTTTCTGCATCAGGATGCGCCTGTAAAAGCGTTCCCTCTTCTATTTATATACACTTCCACATTCCTGCACGCAGGAGTTTTCCACAATCTGGTTATCAACAAAAACTTATGCACATACTTATCCACATTTTTTTTGCCATTTCGTCAAAAATTGTTGATTTTAAAGGCTTCCGTGAATGTTCATAACTGTGGATAACATTTCAAACAGGCTGTTTTTCCAGTTTATTCCGTGTGTATAACGCAGGAAAATACTCCTGCATAAGAGGCCGTATTTTTCCATTTTAGACACTTTGTCCACACCAGGCAGACTTTTTTTATCTGAACTTTCTAATTGCTAAATCCGCGATTTTGCGTTATGATATATAGTGTGGTTTTTATATGCTTTTGACAATGTGTTAATAAAACGGAGAAGTGATATGTTGATTGAGGAAAAATGGCAAGAAATACTATTAACTGTAAAAGAAGAATATGAACTTTCCAAGGTTGTATACGAATCGTGGATAAAACCATTGGAAATTTTCCGGATTGACGGTGATAAAATCTATATCCTGGCTCCTCCGGAACAAATTGCACTGAATTATATTACCAAAAAATATCTGACCCCTTTAAAAATCGTAGTAGCAGAAGTTACAGGTATCGATTACGAAATTGAATTTATACTGCCAGAAGAAGCAAAAAAAATGAAGCCTGCAAAGTCTATCGCTATGCAGGATGATTCTGCATCCCATAAAAACCATGATCTGAATCCAAATTATACATTTGATACTTTTGTTGTCGGCAGCAATAACAAGCTGGCGCACACAATTTCTCTGGTAGTAGCTGAAGAAGCTGATAACCCTGCAAAAAAATATAACCCGCTTTTTTTATGGGGCGATGTTGGATTAGGCAAAACACATCTGATGCATTCCATTGCACACCACATTCTTGCCAATCATCCAAACCTTAAAATCCAGTATGTACCTTCCGAGGTATTTACAAATGAAGTAATCGATGCTATCCGAAGCGGAAGTAATACACAGATTAATGCAATCCGTGATAAATATAGAAATGTGGATGTTCTTTTAATAGATGATATTCAGTTTATAATAGGAAAAGACCGGACACAGGAAGAATTTTTTAATACATTTAATGTCCTTTATAATGCCGGAAAGCAGATCGTCGTTTCCAGCGATAAACCGCCGAAAGAAATGACGACATTAGAAGAACGCTTCCGTTCCCGTTTCCAGTGGGGATGCATGGCGGACATTGGCTCACCGGACTACGAAACGCGCATGGCGATCCTCCGGCGCAAAGAAGAAATGGACAATATTGAATTTGACGATGAAATTATTAAATACATAGCTACGAATATCAAATCAAATATACGTGAACTGGAAGGTGCGTTAAACCGCCTGATGGCTTTTTCGCGTCTGACTAATGTTGAGATTACGATTGATACTGCCAAAGAACAGTTAGAAAGCATCATCAATCCGGATATGCACAGGGAAATCACACCTCAGCTTATTATTGAAATCGTAGCCGAACATTTTCAAAAAACACCGGAACAGCTGATTTCAAAATCCAGAAGCAGCGATATTGTAAGGCCGAGACAGATTGCCATGTATCTATGTAAAAACATGACCGCTGTCTCTCTCGCAGGAATTGGTGAAGTCTTAGGAGGACGTGACCATTCAACGATTATTCATGGTATCGAAAAAATAGAAAATGAATACAAAAACAGCGATTCCATGCAGAATTTAATAGAAACTATCCGCAAAAAAATCAATCCTAATTGAAAATGACCACTTTTATCCACACTTATCCACATTTTTTTGTGGATAAGTGTGGATAACTCGAATATTTGATGTTTATTTCACTGTATAACTAATACGTTTTTCAGCATCAGAAAAAGGCATGTTTTCCTTCATCCTCGTTATAAACAAGTTATCAGGCAGCTCACATGAAGTTGTTCACCCAGTTTTTTAACATGCCTCTTCCTGTATTTTAAGGGCTTAAAGTACTTTTACACATTTACACAGCCCCTATTATTACTATTACGAAGTAATATATATATTATTTATAAGAAATTCCCCGAAAGGAGTTATACACATGAAGCTAATCTGTTCAAAATCCAATTTACTTTATGGAGTAAATATTGCGATCAAAGCTGTTCCTACAAGAACTACGATGCCTATTTTAGAATGTATTTTAATTGATGCTTCCCAGGGAGAAATTAAATTAATTGCAAACGATACAGAACTTGGTATTGAGACTATTATAGAAGGAAAGATTGAAGAACCCGGAATTATTGCACTGGATGCAAAAATATTTTCAGAAATTGTACGCAAACTTCCTGACAATGATATCGTCATTACTTCAGATGAATCATTTAAAACACTGATTACATGTGAAAAATCAAAATTCAATATAATAGGAAAACTGGGAGATGATTTTTCGTATCTTCCGGTGATTGAAAAAAATGAACCGGTTTCGATTACACAGTTTACATTAAAAGAAATCATCCGCCAGACGATATTTTCGATTGCAGACAGTGATAATAACAAATTAATGACAGGAGAACTGTTTGAAATCAATGAAAATAAATTAAAAGTCGTATCACTGGACGGACACCGTATTTCAATCAGAAATATAGAACTGAAAAACAGCTGTGAAAATAAGAAGGTAGTTGTCCCAGGCAAGACGCTGCAGGAAATCAGCAAAATCCTGCCTGGTTCGGCAGAAGAATATGTAGATATTTATATTACGGATAATCATATTATATTTGAATTTGAAAAAACAACAGTTGTATCAAGACTTATTGACGGGGAATACTTTAAAATTGACCAGATGCTTTCTTCTGCATATGAAACAAAAGTACGGATTAACAAACGGGAACTGCTCGGCTGTATAGACCGTGCTACACTATTAGTAAAAGAAGGAGACAAAAAACCGATTATCATGGATATCAAAGATGAATTCATGGAATTAAAAATTTCTTCGTTTATCGGGTCTATGAACGAGGAAATAGAGATTGAAAAAGACGGCAAGGATATGATGATCGGATTTAATCCGAAATTCTTTATCGATGCACTCAGAGTCATTGATGAAGAAGAAGTTACTTTATATATGGTAAATCCAAAAGCGCCTTGTTTTATCCGGGATGACGCAGACAGTTATATTTATCTGATCCTGCCAGTCAATTTTAATTCTGCAGGAAATTAAGAATCAAAGCAGAATACCAGCAGGAATTTTGTATTGTAACACGAATCAGTTTTGCAGGAAAACAGACAGGATACCGCATATATGGAAAAAATAGTAATTAAAGACGAATATATTAAACTCGGGCAGGCGCTGAAATTAGCTGGAATGGTGGGTTCCGGCATAGAAGCTAAGATTGTCATTCAGGAAGGCAGTGTAACCGTAAACGGCCAGACAGAGCTTCAGCGCGGCAAAAAATTACGTGACGGGGATATTGTTTCCTATAATGGAGAAACAATTCAGATATCACAATGATGATTAAATCCATTGAACTGGAAAATTTTCGCAATTATGAGAATTTATTCATTGAATTTACTGGCGGAACGAATATTCTGTTCGGAGATAATGCGCAGGGGAAAACAAATGTTCTGGAGTCTGCTTATGTGAGCGGTACTTCAAAATCCCATAAAGGAAGCAATGACAGGGATATGATCCGGTTTTCTGAAAATGAGTCGCATATCCGTACATTTGTTCTGAAAAATGAGAAAGAATTTCAGATTGATATACATTTGAAGAAAAACCATGCCAAAGGAATCGCTGTTAACCGGGTTCCGATTAAAAAGGCAGGTTCGCTGTTTGGAATATTAAATATTGTATTTTTTTCACCGGAAGATTTGAGTATTATAAAAAACGGCCCTTCACAGCGCAGGCGTTTTCTGGATCTGGAACTATGCCAGCTGGATAAAATATATCTGTCTGACCTGACAAATTATAACAGGATTTTAAATCAGCGCAATAAACTGCTCAAAGACCTGGTGATTCACAAAGAATGGATAGATACTCTTTCTGTGTGGGATATGCAGCTTTTAGAATATGGGAAACGCATTATTCAGCGCAGGGATACATTTGTAAAAGAATTAAGTGAAATTGTACGAAAGATTCATAAAAATATTTCCGGAAACCGGGAAGAACTGATACTGACTTATGAACCAGATACAAATGCAGAACATTTCGAATCAGATCTGTCTAAAATGCAGGAAAAAGATTTAAGATACTGTCAGACATCAAAAGGTCCGCACAGGGATGATCTTTTGTTTAAGATTGGCGATATTGATATCCGCAAGTTTGGCTCGCAGGGCCAGCAGCGGACGTCTGCATTGTCTTTGAAACTTTCTGAAATAGAGCTGGTAAAAAAATTGATCCATGATACGCCAGTCCTGCTGTTAGATGATGTATTATCAGAGTTAGACAGCAGCAGGCAGAATTACCTGCTTGGAAGTATTCATGATATTCAGACAATTATCACATGTACCGGTTTAGATGAATTTGTAAAAAACCGTTTTAAAATAGACCGCGTATTTGAAGTAACATGCGGTCATGTAACACAAAAAAAAGAAACTTGGTAACCGAAGCAGCAGAATCAGGAGGATGACTTATGGCTATCGAAAATAATTATGGAGCTGATCAGATCCAGATACTAGAAGGGCTGGAAGCAGTACGCAAAAGACCTGGCATGTATATTGGAAGTACATCCGCCAGAGGACTTCACCACCTTGTGTATGAGATTGTAGATAATTCGGTGGATGAAGCGCTTGCAGGGTACTGCAAAAATATAGAGGTGAAGATCAATCCGGATAATTCTGTCACAGTGATTGACGACGGGAGGGGAATTCCGACCGGAATCAATCATAAAGCCGGGCTTCCTGCTGTAGAAGTTGTCTTTACCGTGCTCCACGCAGGAGGTAAATTTGGCGGCGGCGGATATAAAGTATCAGGCGGCCTGCACGGCGTAGGCGCATCGGTGGTAAATGCGCTGTCGAACTGGCTGGAAGTGGAGATTTACAGAGACGGTGTAGTTTATAAGCAGCGTTATGAACGCGGCGTGACGATGTATCCGCTTAAGGAAACCGGAACCTGCGATGTACAAAAAACCGGAACAAAGGTCACATTTTCGCCGGATGGCTCTATTTTTGAAGAGACAGTTTATGATTATGATACATTAAAGCAGCGTCTTCGGGAAACAGCATTTCTGACAAAAGGACTGCGGATTGTATTAAAAGATAAACGGGATGATCCGGTGCGTATGCATGAATTTCATTATGCAGGCGGAATTAAGGAGTTTGTCACTTATTTAAACCGCAGCCAGGAAGTTCTTTATCCGGATGTAATCTACTGTGAGGGAAACAAGGACAATGTAATGGTCGAAGTGGCTCTGCAGCATAATGATTCCTATAATGATTCTACTTACAGTTTTGTAAATAATATCATTACACCGGAAGGCGGCACGCATCTGGCAGGATTCCGCAATGCGGTTACAAAGACTTTTAATGCCTATGCGCGGGCCAATAAAATATTAAAAGAAAACGATCCTGCCCTTTCAGGAGAAGATATCAGGGAAGGCATGACTGCTATTATCAGTATAAAAATCGAAGAACCGCAGTTTGAAGGCCAGACAAAACAGAAACTAGGCAACAGTGAGGCAAGGGGAGCGGTAGATTCTGTAGTCAGTGAACAGCTGACCTATTATCTGGAGCAGAATCCGCAGGTAGCAAAAAGTATCTGTGAAAAATCACTGTTAGCACAGCGTGCGAGAGATGCGGCCAGAAAAGCAAGGGACTTAACACGCAGAAAGACTGCATTGGAAAATACATCTCTGCCAGGCAAACTTGCAGACTGTTCAGATAAGAATCCGGCAAACTGCGAAATATTTATCGTAGAGGGAGATTCTGCAGGCGGATCTGCAAAATCTGCCAGAAGCCGTGCAACGCAGGCAATTCTGCCGCTTCGCGGGAAGATACTGAATGTGGAGAAGGCAAGGCTGGATAAGATTTATGGAAATGCTGAAATTAAAGCGATGATTACTGCTTTTGGAACCGGCATTCATGAAGACTTTGATATCAGCAAGCTAAGATATCACAAAATTATTATTATGACAGATGCAGACGTGGACGGCGCGCATATCAGTACTTTAATGCTGACGTTTTTATACAGGTTTATGCCGGATTTAATCAGGCGCGGGCATGTATATCTGGCTACACCGCCGCTTTTTAAAATCGAAAAAAGCAAAAATGTATGGTATGCGTATGACGAAAAGGAACTGGATAAAATTTTAAGGGAAATCGGACGCGATGGAAATAATAAGATTCAGCGTT
Organism: uncultured Eubacterium sp.; assembly: GCA_910580075.1. GTDB lineage: Bacteria > Bacillota > Clostridia > Lachnospirales > Lachnospiraceae > Eubacterium_J. The sequence goes on from CAJTVR010000050.1 coordinate 26,040, forward strand.
ATAAGGGACTGGGGGAAATGGATGCCGATCAGCTTTGGGAGACAACTATGGATCCTGAGAAACGTATTTTGAAGAGGGTTATGATTGATGATGAAAATTCATCTGCAGTTGATCTGACGTTTACTACCTTAATGGGCGACAAAGTAGAGCCTAGACGGGAATTTATTGAGGAAAACGCACCAAAGGTTCAGAATTTGGATATTTAGGGGGTAAGTTAAATGGATGATAAAATATTCGACCAGATTCATGACGTAGACCTGAAAGAAACCATGGAGTCTTCTTATATTGACTATGCCATGAGTGTTATTGCTGCAAGAGCGCTTCCGGATGTCAGGGACGGTTTAAAGCCTGTACAGCGCAGAGTCCTGTATTCTATGATTGAATTGAATAACGGGCCAGACAAGCCGCACCGTAAATGTGCGCGTATTGTCGGTGATACGATGGGTAAATATCATCCGCATGGTGACAGTTCGATTTACGGGGCATTAGTAAATATGGCGCAGGACTGGTCCACGAGATATCCGTTAGTGGACGGACATGGCAATTTCGGATCTATGGATGGCGACGGTGCGGCAGCTATGCGGTATACAGAAGCAAGGCTGAGCAAAATTTCGATGGAAATGCTGGCGGATATCAATAAAGATACTGTTGATTTCCGGCCAAACTTTGACGAGACGGAAAAAGAGCCGGTTGTACTTCCAGCACGGTTTCCCAATCTGCTTGTAAACGGCACGACCGGAATAGCCGTGGGCATGGCAACGAATATACCTCCGCATAATCTGCGTGAGGTGGTTGATGCGGTTGTAAAAATTATTGACAATGAAGTGGATGATAAGGTAACTGAAATCGACGATCTGCTTGCGATTGTAAAAGGGCCTGATTTTCCGACAGGAGGCAGTATTTTAGGAACCGCGGGCATCAATGAGGCATACAGGACGGGGAAGGGTAAGATCAAAGTACGTGCCGTATCGAATATAGAGCCTATGAAAAACGGCAAAAACCGTATTGTCGTGACAGAACTGCCGTTTATGGTAAATAAAGCAAGGCTGATCGAAAAAATGGCAGACCTTGTAAAAGACAAAAAAATAGACGGAATCACAGACCTTCGGGATGAATCAGACCGCCAGGGAATGCGCATCTGCATTGAGCTGCGCAAAGATGTCAGCCCGAATATGATCTTAAACCAGTTATATAAACATACGCAGCTTCAGGATACTTTTGGCGTTATTATGCTTGCTCTTGTAAAAGATAAGCCGAAAACACTGAATCTGCTGGAAATGCTGAATTATTACCTGCTTCATCAAAAAGAAGTTGTCACAAGAAGGACAAAATATGATTTAAATAAAGCTGAAGAGCGCTCTCATATTTTAGAAGGACTGCTTGTCGCTTTAGATCACATAGATGAAGTAATTTCTATTATCCGCAGCAGCCGTACCACGGCCCAGGCAAAGGAACGGTTAATCGAACGTTTCGGCCTGACCGACGTGCAGGCCCAGGCAATCGTAGACATGCGTCTGCGTGCCCTGACCGGACTGGAACGCGAAAAGATAGAGGGAGAATATCAGGAATTATCTGAAAAAATCGCTTATTACAAGGCTATTCTTGCAGATGAGAAAAAACTGCTGGGTGTAATCCGCGAGGAAATACTGCTTATAGCAGATAAATTTGGGGATGATAGAAGGACATCGGTCAGCTATGATGAAATGGATGTGTCCATGGCAGACATGATTCCTGTTACCAATACGATTATTACCATGACCAAACTGGGCTATATTAAGCGGATGAGCATGGATAATTTCCGCAGCCAGCACAGGGGCGGCCGTGGAATAAAAGGAATGGAGACAATCGAAGATGATTATATTGAAGATCTTTTGATGACTACATCCCATCACTATCTGATGTTTTTTACAAATACCGGGCGTGTATACCGTATGAAAGGCTATGAAATACCGGAAGCCGGACGTACTTCCAGAGGCACTGCGATTATCAATCTCCTGCAGCTTCAGCCGGGAGAGAAAATAACAGCGCTGATTCCGCTGAAGGAATATAAAGAAGGCGAATATTTATTTATGGCGACCAGGAAAGGAATCGTAAAAAAGACCCCGATTCTGGAATATGCCAATATCCGTAAAACAGGCCTTGGTGCTATCGGCCTGCGTGAAGACGATGAGCTCATCGAAGTAAAAATGACAGATAACCATAAAGATATTATCCTTGTGACAAAGTACGGCCAGTGTATCCGTTTTAATGAAAAAGACGTACGCAGCACCGGACGTACATCTATGGGTGTTATTGGCATGAACCTTGCAGCTAACGATGAAGTCATCGGCATGCAGCTGGATTCTCAGGGTGAAATGCTCTTAGCTGTGTCTGAAAAAGGAATGGGCAAGTGTACGAATATAGATGAATTCACCGTTCAAAACCGCGGCGGTAAAGGTGTGAAGTGCTACAAAATTACTGAAAAGACAGGAAATATTATCGGTGTCAAAGCTGTAAATAAAGAAAATGAAATAATGATGATTACTACAGAAGGTATCATCATACGCATGCCTGTCGCAGGAATCTCGGTACTGAGCAGGGTAACTTCCGGAGTGAAATTAATGAATCTGGAAGCTGATGTGAAAGTAGCAAGCCTGACAAAAGTACGGGAAGCGGATACGAAGGATGAGGATGAACCTGAGGAAGAGGCAGAGGGATTAAAGCCGGAAGATATCAATCAGCTGCTGGAAGAATCAGGAATGGAAATCAAAGAGATGCATGAGGGTCCGGATGCGCAGACTGATGAAAAAGAAATGCCTTCACAGATTCAGGAACTTTTAAATCGTGCAGAAGAAGATACAGAAAATGAGGAATAAAAGACTGATTAGCCAGTAAGGAGATATAGACATGAGAACCATCCATACGGATGAAATTATTAAAAATATCAGCCAGATGTGCATAGAAGCAAATCTGCACCTGTCACAGGATATAGTTCATGCGATACATGCTGCGAAAGAGGAGGAAAAATCTCCTCTTGGCAGTCAGATTCTGGGACAGCTGGAAGAAAACATGGAAATTGCAGCTGCTGAACAGATTCCGGTCTGCCAGGATACAGGCATGGCAGTTGTTTTTCTAAATGCCGGGCAGGATCTGCATATCGAGGGAATTGCAGTAGAAGATGCTGTTAACGAAGGGATACGCAGAGGATATACAGAAGGATTTCTGCGAAAATCTGTAGTCAGGGATCCGATTCTGCGTGAAAATACAAAGGATAATACACCCGGTATTATACATTACCGTATTGTGCCGGGAGACAGGCTGGAACTGATTGTAGCCCCGAAAGGTTTTGGCAGTGAAAATATGAGCAGGATTTTTATGTTAAAGCCGGCTGATGGAATCGAAGGCGTAAAGGATGCAATTTTAAGCGCGGTACAATTGGCAGGCCCGAATGCATGCCCGCCAATTGTCGTAGGAGCCGGCATAGGCGGCGATTTTGAAAAATGTGCTGTCATGGCAAAAGAGGCACTGACGCGGGATATCGGCCAGCATTCTGAAATTCCTTATGTACGGGAGCTTGAAATCGAAATGTTACATAAAATCAATGCCCTTGGAATAGGGCCTGGCGGCCTGGGAGGCTCAGTGACTGCTTTAGGGGTCAATATTAATACTTATCCGACTCATATAGCAGGCCTTCCGGTTGCAGTTAACATCTGCTGTCATGTAGCAAGGCATGTAAAAAGAGTACTATAGTATCATGCATTCAAATCAGGGTATTTGTAGAAAAAATAAAGAGAGTAGTATTATGGAAAAGCATATTCATACACCAGTTACAGAGTCTGTTACTAAAAATTTAAAATCAGGAGATTACATTTATCTCACAGGTGTAATTTATACTGCGCGCGACGCAGCTCATAAACGGATGGCTGAGGCACTGGACAGAGGAGAGAATCTGCCATTTGATATCAAAGATGCTGTCATATATTATATGGGGCCCTCACCTGCACGGGAAGGGCAGGTGATAGGATCTGCCGGGCCTACAACAGCCAGCAGAATGGATAAGTATACGCCCAGACTGCTGAATCTGGGGCTGAAGGCGATGATCGGCAAGGGAAAGCGCTCCAGGGAGACTGTGGATGCCATAGTCAGGAACCGGGCAGTCTATTTTGCTGCTGTAGGCGGTGCTGGAGCTTTGATTTCTAAATGCGTGAAAAAGTCAGAAGTGATATGCTATGACGATCTTGGTACAGAGGCAGTACGCAGGATGGAAGTAGAGAATTTTCCTATGGTTGTTGTGATAGATGCAGAGGGAAATAATCTTTATGAAACAGCTGTGGAAGCATACAGGGAGAAATAGAAGATAACGGCTGCCAGGGCATCTGGCAGAATGTATTGCAGGCCAGCCGGGGCGTCTGGCAGAATTCCAGAGGTTCTCATATATCTGCGGGGCTGTCGCATTAAGAAAATTGATACAAGATATAGATGGAATGAATCATTCTTTTATACTATATCTTGTATGTGTTTTGCTTAGTGCGGCAGCTCCTTTTTTAAAGTCTTAGTTTATTTGTTTTTCATGTCTGCTTCAAAATTTCTCTTTCCCCAAATAGCATGTGCAGCAAAAACACTTACTACCATCAGTACAGCAGAAATCACAAGTGTAATTACTACATTTGCATTTGTCAGTCCTGCTGCCAGGTATCCCGCAATACAGCATCCGGCTACTGTCAGGGCATAAGGAAGCTGTGTAGAAACATGTTCGATATGGTCACATCCTGCGCCTGCGCTGGAAAGAATCGTAGTATCGGAAATAGGCGAGCAGTTGTCTCCGAGCACGCTTCCGGCCAGAGTTGCAGATAAAGAAACCGTCAGCAGCTGAGGAGCCAGTGTATATGCTGCAGGAGCTACAATCGGAATCAGAATACCAAATGTTCCCCATGCAGTGCCGGTAGAAAAACTTAAAAATCCAGCAATGACAAAAATAATCGCAGGAAGCAGAAACGCAGGAATATGGCTGCTTGCCAGCTGATTGCTTACAAATTCAGGAGTCATCAGCAGATCACGGCATACAGCTCCGATCGTCCAGGCAAGGAACAGGATGCTGCAGGCAGGTACCATGCTTTTGAATCCTTCTGTAATTCCATTCATAAATTCACTGAAAGTCATCAGCTTTCTTGGAACAAACATAACCAGAGATACAAGCAGTGCTCCAAAACTGGCCCATACAAGAGACTGCGAAGTTACACAGTCTCCAAAAGCAGCCTCTATATCCATGTAAGTATCTCCTATTGTAAAGAAACCTCCAGTATAGAGCATGGAAAGAACTGCAAACAGAATCAGTGATACAATTGGCAGGAGCATGTCAGCTACAGTACCTGCATCGGATGCGTCTGTAAGGTGTACGGAGTCTGTCCGTGCGCTGTCTGGACTGAAATGCTTGGCAGCTTTTTCTGCCGCAGCCATTGGCCCGTAATCTTTTCTAGTAAATATAATCATAAATACCATAATCAGAGACAGAATGGCATACAGGTTTAAAGGAATGGTGGATATAAATACCTGAAAACCGCTGTGGTAATAACCGGTTGCCTCAAGGCTGCTTCCGACTGCAGCAGCCCAGGAAGATACCGGAGCTATAATGCAGATCGGAGCAGCAGTACAGTCGATGATATAGGCAAGTTTGGCTCTTGAAATTTTGTATTTATCTGTCAGAGGTTTCATAACAGTTCCGACTGTCAGGCAGTTAAAATAGTCATCTATAAAAATAACGATACCTAAGCCTGCAGCAGCAGCCAGAGCCAGCTTACCGTTTCGGATTTTGGATGCTGCCCATTTTCCGTAGGCTTTTGAACCGCCGGACAGGGTAATTACAGATACAAGAGCTCCCAGAAGACATACAAAAATAATGATATTTAAGTCAGCGCTGCTGGAAATCAGTTCAAAAGCAGTGCCCACAGTTCCTGTTAACGGATTCAGTCCTATTCCCAGAGAATAAATGAGAGTACCGGAAATAATACCAAGGAACAGAGAAAAAATAACTTCTTTTGTTAAAAGTGCTAATGTAATAGCCAGTATAGGCGGTATTAAAGAAAACCAGCCTGCATAAAATGAATCCACAAATTCCACTCCCTTAATTATATAGTTTTTTAGTTTTCAGTTGTTTTTTGATAAATGCGAGATACCACAGGATTTTTATCAGCAAATTCTGCCGGCAGATATCATGTGGGTATGATTCGCTGATCTTATGTTTTTTTTAGCATTCTGCCTCCTTTTTCTTTTATTATTTGATTTTTTTGTAAATAAGTCCTAATATTAAATTCAAGCATAGCATAGCAAATGCGATTATTCAATGCAAATGGCATAATAAGTCGAAAAAGGAAGGATATCCTGTCTGTTTGATGCAGATGTTCTGAAAAGGAAGGATATCTGTCTTTTTGATATAAATGTTCTGAGCCGGCTGGACAGCTGATTTTTTCATACGTATGTTCTGAGCTTGCAGGATAGTTGACTTTTTGATACAGATGTTCTAAGATTTAGCTAAATTGTCATTGGATGAGTTTATCAGGCACGCAGCCGCAGGAAAATGAATCAGATGCAGCAGGAGGTAAATTATTTGAGCGGAAAGGAAAAACGTACACAGGTGATTAACGGAGAGCCGTTAACGTATAAACAGCAGGCTGGACTTGTTATACGTCTGAGCATTCCCGCCATTCTTGCAGAAATCAGCTCTATTGTAATGCAGTATATCGATGCTGCTATGGTTGGAAGTCTTGGGAAAAATGCAACGGCGTCTATTGGGCTGATGTCCAGTACGACATGGATGGTAGGAGGATTCTGTATCAGTGTGGCTATGGGTTTTTCTGTACAGACCGCACAGTATATCGGGGCAAAAGATGACAAATCGGCAGGCAGTGTGCTGCGTCAGTCACTGTCTGTTTCGTTAGTGTCTGCATTGCTGGTTACCATGATCTGCATAATGATCAGCGGAAAGCTTCCGTACTGGCTGGGCGGGGCGCAGGAAGTATGTCCGGATGCGTCCCGGTATTTTTTTATTTATTCCTGTGCGATACCGGCCGTACAGTTCCGGCAGCTGGGAGGGAATATGCTGCAGTGCAGCGGAGATATGAAGACACCGAGTATGCTGAATGCTCTGATGTGCGTATTTGATGTGATATTTAATTATTTTCTTATTTTTCCGGAACGAAACATGGAAATCTGGAAATGGGAAATCAGTATACCGGGAGTAGGCATGGGTGTAGCAGGTGCTGCTTTGGGGACCGCTTTATCGGAAGCTGTGACAGCTGCATTTATGCTTTATATGCTCTGTTTCCGCTCAGAAGTACTGCGTGTGACAAAGAAGGGAAGCTGGGCATTAGATAAAAACTGTCTGAAAAAAGCGGTACGCATTTCTCTGCCAATGGCATTTGAGCACGGCGTAGTCAGCGGGGCACAGATTGTTTCAACAAAAATCGTAGCGCCTCTTGGAACTGTGGCAGTAGCAGCTAATTCTCTGGCAGTAACCGCTGAGAGTCTTTGTTATATGCCTGGCTATGGCGTAGCAGCAGCTGCGACGACACTTGTAGGACAGAGTATCGGGGCAAAGAAAAAAGACCAGGCAAGGTGTTTTGCAAGGCTGTCAGTGATGCTTGGCGCTTTAATGATGTCAGCAGCGGCGTTCCTGATGTATCTGTGTGCTCCTCAGATGTTTGGAATGCTGACACCAGATCCTGCAGTCCGGGGACTTGGCATTAAGGTGCTGCGTATAGAGGTGTTTGCCGAACCGTTTTTCGCCTGTTCAATCGTGGCAGCCGGGGCTTTAAGAGGTGCGGGGGATACGCTTGTACCAAGTATTATGAACCTGCTCAGCATGTGGGGGATACGAATTACAATGGCAGCGTATCTTGCGCCGCGTATTGGACTGACGGGAGTATGGACTGCTATGTGTGTGGAACTGAGTATCAGGGGCATACTGTTTTTAGTAAGGCTGTTTCGGGAAAAATGGCTGGAATGTTACTAGAATTCTATACATAGAAAAAAATTTAAAAAATTTAAAAAAACATATTGACAAATTACAAAAATACATGTAGAATGACTCTTGCGTTGTGACGCATAACAATTTTAAAGCGAACAAGCACAGACTTTGGAGAAGTACTCAAGTGGCCGAAGAGGTGCCCCTGCTAAGGGTATAGGTCGGGTAACCGGCGCGAGGGTTCAAATCCCTCCTTCTCCGTTTATTTTTTGAAAATACCAAATTATTACAAAAAAATATAAAAAAGGTATTGACAAAAAATACAAAAAATGTTAATCTATAAAAGTTGCAGCGAGTCAGCAAAAAGATAAAAATAAAAAAGTTAAAAAAGTTGTTGACAAGCACAAAAAAATCTGATACAATATCAAAGCCGCAGCCGAGAAACAACAGCGGCAGACAGAACATTGATAACTGAACAGTGAAATAACCTTGAAAGATTCAA
>CAJTVR010000051.1:0-5332 GCA_910580075.1 uncultured Eubacterium sp.
AAAGTTAGAGGTCCCGACAGGGATATTTATGGTATTCATAGGCGTTCTCCTTCTGTTATCATCAGAATAAAACTGGGGCGGTGCGTATATGGGTATACAACACTCGCATTTTTAATGATCATGTCACACACTTTCCATACCGTATGATATTCGGCATGTTTTTGATAACAAGCAATACCGTATTTGTGGATCGTCTGCATTCTATTATATCTATGACATTTTATAAAGTATAACAACTCCTGGCGGATGATTCAATAGTATTCTTTCGGTTTGAGTTCAGAATATGTTACTTTATTGGCCGGACACCGTGCAGCAGGATGCACAACGCCGTATGAACAGTGACCAGAACATTCTGCAATTTCCTCCATTGTCAGCTTTCCCATTTTCATCCAGTTCAGTCTCCATAAGTTCCTGGAGGATATCTTTGAAACTGTCCCTTAACAGTCTGCAGACATCAGCCACGCTGTTTAAGCTGTTATCTGCAATAATCTGTCGTATTTGTTGTTTTGTTGCTGGCATAAAATACTCCTTTTTGATAAGATTTGTCATATCTTAATTTTTACCAAAAAAGAGGTATTTTTTTCCAAAGACACAAATTATTTTATACTGCCAAAAAATGTTGACAATCCAGTCAGCATCTCATATAAAATATGCTTCAAATTTTTTTGTTTGATAATCTCTAATACCTAATTTCTTAACAAAATCTTTTGCATTATTTTCATGCTTTTCAGAATGATACGTAATATTCCAAACACAATCTTCCGAAACAGATTCACGTATCTTTTGAAAATACGAAAAGTCAATATAAGCCAGGGAATGTCCTAAAATAAATATTTTTTTACATATCTATTGCATCAATTAATTTTTAAAGTGGCCGAATTTGACCACTTTAAAGGCAGGATTATAAATCTGTTCCCACGTACCCCAAAATTCCAATGCCGCTCTGTTCCGCATCCAGTTTTTAATAACATCTGCTCCTCGGAACTCGCCGACTCTGGCTTTTGCAATATCAGTAATACAGATATAATCATCAAAATTTTCCTCTGAAACAGTAACATTGATGTTTTATACCACAATTACTTTATTTTTTCCCATACTGAACTGATTAAAATCTTATTACTCATGTAAAATCATACAATATTATCTTTACTTTTTCAATACTTTTCGAACATAAGTTCTTTTTCATTTAAAATTTTTTATCCCTGCAAAATGTCTATATAGAATCCGAGCAGCGCATAATAAGCACTTTATCCGACACAATGTACCACAAAATAAAGTGCTTATTATTCCAAAATACCCATCATTTCTACTCCGGCAGGCTATCCCGCAAACAAAGCACCCCGTGACCCGATTGTGTCAAGTTAATGTCATAAAATTTTTCAACTTTTTTTCATAATAAAACGCTGCAAGCCGCATAACTTCATTGGGGTTGAGGTAAATTAATGCTAAATCGGCGAAAAATTGGTGATAAATTAATGTCACAATCAAAAAGGTATTTGCCTCAAACCAAATACCTTTTTTCATTATTCCTATGTGCTAAGTCTTGACTGCTCTTAAATTTACTATTTCTTCCGTTTCCCAGCTTTCAGTATACGCCCTGCAAGAAAACCAATCATCTATTCACTTGAAACTGTCTCACACAATACATGCACGATACCATCTTCACCATTGATTATAATATTTCGGCATATCTGATGATCCTGTGTCACAATGATAAATTTCTTTTCTATATCATTTATAGTATAAACAGTGTTTTTGAACATCGTTGCACTAAAGATAAAATATCCCGGTATATCATTGTTTTCACAGGACATTATATGCATTTCCGGGTAAGTCAGACTGCCGAGCTGCAGCGTGAGCGTATAAATATCTCCATAAACATTCCCGCCAAAACCACTGAACAAAACATTTCTTTTACACACTTTTGCTCCCAACGCTTCTAACAGTTCTCTGCTTTTTGTCCACACAGGAAACAGGGCACCTGTATCAATTAAAGCCGTACACCCCGGAAATATATAATCCAGCCTTAATATCGGCCTGTCAGCAGATACTTCCAGGTCAAACCTCTGTTCCACGATTCATTCCTCCCGCTGCGCCAAGCTGAAAAACCATATCCGGCGTTGTAAATAACGGCTGCACATCTTCCCCCTTTAGTGACAATAGCCCCAGCTCAGATGCAGTTCTTTGTGTGTATATGACCTCTGCTGTTTCTATTTCCCTGCCGTTATATACTATGTTTCGTATACCCAGCCACTGATTTGGATATTTATCAGCCATCTGCTTTCTTGTCAGCCTCTCTGCCATAAATGCCTCCTTTATGAAGTTTCTTTTTTATTTCATTGTAACATATATTCATAATTCAGTAATCATATTTATATACAGTTTTAAATGCTATTTACCTTGTTTTTCATTAGTATTTATTCATCATCTATCAGAACGGACATTCTTTCTTACCTGTCCAAAAGTCAGCTAAAGCAAGCTGTGGCAATGACTTTACATCCATATCATGCCGATTTGATGATAAATAAATCTGTTCCCGTATAACATTATACATTTGTACGATATCTTTTGCATCTTTTTTACAAAAACATTCTATAATCTGCTGAAATTGCCATTAAAAATTTTGCCTCAGATGAATCGCATTTTGCAACAGCCATATTATAAACGGATGATCTGCAGTAATTCCTCTACGATAACAGTTTTCAGCATGACAGATGTATTTCCGGCTTTGTTCACTGGCTGCTTTGCAGAACATAATTCTCATTTTATATATTTATCGTCCTTGCTCAGAATCTAATAAATCATACTTATTAAAATTGCATATATTGCCATTCGTACTTTTAAAGGTAAATCCACTATTTTAGAGCGACTGGATTCGACTGATGGCTTCCACTCCCCTTCAAAAAAATGCTGCTACACTTCCATAATCCCATGCTATATGCTCATTTAAGCCTCTTTTTTCTTCAATATTAATTATTATCCTTTAGGTAATTTATCAAAATACACTTTTAATAAATCTTTGGCAAATTCCTTATACTGATCTCGTATACTCTCTAAATAATCTTCACCTGATGCTTTCTTCCTTCTATAAATATAATTTGTCACCATATCAAAACGTTTGCTTTTTATAATTTCACTCAAGCATGTTTCCAAGTCATCATGTGAAAAATATTTTCCAACCATCTGTTTAATGTTTAAACTATAATCCCATACAGGAATATAATCTCTCTTCCAATTAACATTTAACCAACTATCATATTGGATATTTTCTCTTTTCATGACAAGCTGTTCATATTTGTCAAATCCATCAATATCTATATAATCTGCACCGCATCCGGCAGCATCTATGTTCTTCCAAAAATCAGCAAATGCAAAAGTTATTGTATCTGAGTCTGCAGCGATTCCTACCTTTTCATATCCTGGAAAAGCAAAGGTAATCTTCCATTTATTATTACGCACTTTTGCATTTACTATGGACAACGATCCAAGAAACGGCATACAGCAGCTATATAGAAAATAATCTTGAGGCAAATTAAAGGTAACTGTTTCCGATTCTATTAAACTAATAATATTTTTCTCTTGGTTCTTTCCTAAATGCCCAAATATAGTTCCTGACATTTGCTTTTTCCAAATAACTTTTTCGAATGGAGTTATTTTAGTTTTTTTATTTGGCATATCTAACAACAATGCAGCAAAAGGTTTCGAAAATTCTAATGAAATACTATTATTTCCCGCATAGGCTGCTTTATATTTCCAATCTCTAAATGCACATGAAGAACCAGACACTAATGTAGATATTACAAAATCTGAATTATATACATATGCCTTTCCACAAAATCTTAAAACCATATCCACTACTTTCATATATAAATCTCTGGTTAAACGCCACATTGATAAAAATGGCATATTCTGATTATATATTTGTTTAATAATCCTTTTTAACCTATCCTGTTCTTCCATATCGGTCATACGTTTCTGCCCAAAAAAGAAATTTATAATTAGAACTGCCCACCAGTTTATATAAATCTCTGCTATACTCCGAATCTGTGTATTAAAATAATCACTATTAAAATAGTTATCGTTGCCTTTCCAGTCTGCTTTCCACCGGCACACTACATGATCCAATAATGTCCACGCCGACATATCAACTGTTTGAAGAACTGTAAATAAATCTGAATGGGTATTTGTATTCCATTTATGTACTGACTTCAACAAAATTATATCAATAACGGTCAGACAAATCATATAAACAGTAATACGGGATTCCAGGCTTCGTACCTTTGTTAAATCGTTGACATTCAAATATTTCTTTTTCAATTCACATGCAGAAGTCCAAATATCCGCTCCAGAAATTTTTTTTTGCAAAAAATTATGTGCATTCATCTCAATATCTTCCATAAATTCTTTCCGCTGCTCATCCTTCACTAACTCATCCATAAGCAAAAAGTAAACTTTTTTAGCAAATTCTAAATATTCTTCCAACATTTGTCTAATTTTAGATTCCGCTTTATATACCAGCTTACTGCGTGACGCATCAATCATTTCTTCACCACTGCCTGCCAAAATATCTACATAAGCTATTGATATCTGACTCTGAGGATCAAACTCAATATCCTCCGCTAAATGAATCCCTTTAAAAATTGTCTCAACACAGCCACCCCCTATTACTCCAAATTTTAATATAATATAGGCTGCTGATTCATTCTTTCTGTCCCAGACTGCCAATCCACGATAATCATAAGAAAATGCATAAAGATATCCTTCCATCTTCTTCTCATTTTTAAGAATGCGATTACATATTTCTTTATTTGCTAAATCTTTAAATACACCTGACTTTATCAGTCCGCTCACTACTACTTGGTTATTAACACAAATAGGAACAATTGGTGTATAACACCACCGTTTAAGTTCATGCGTCATTATTTTTTCCAGTTCATTTTCTGTATCACAAAGGAAATCTGTTCCATCATCAATTCCTAAATATCTTTTTTCTTGTTGCTCTGTTAAATAAAATGAAAATGAAAATATTGAACCACGTTTGACCATTTTTTCATTTTTTTTGCAAAACACATATCCCCCTGATTTTCCAGAATAAAGAGTAATTTCGTTCGCAAAAGTTTCACTATTTGACTTTGTTAAAATTTTCATCTGATCTGTAACAGAAAAAACTGTATGAAGACCTATTCCAAATGCTCCTGTCGGCTTTAGCCAGTCTGGCATTTGTTGCAATTCTTTAGAGTACCTCTTTCTCTTTCTCCAGCTATTTCCTGTTGTTAATATATTTTCTTTTAATTCATTACTGTTATCACTTTTGTTAATTTCTTCTATCAAA
>CAJTVR010000051.1:5342-34225 GCA_910580075.1 uncultured Eubacterium sp.
CTATTCCTGAATCTTTTATCTGGAATTCTACTTCACGGTTCTTTAGATCATAGTTTACCATTATATCAATTTTATACTTATCTAATAAATCTGGATATTTCCACGCCAGCTCAAATGGAGACAAATCCCGGACATTATCTCCCAAATCATCATAAATATCCCGCCATATTTGAATCTTTGAGGCATCTATTGCATTCTGCACTAATTCACGTATAAATATAAATTTTTCATCATGATAAATACTTATATTTTCTATCAAATTAAACGCTTTTTCTGATGAAAAAGTAAATTTTAAATTTTGATTAGACGATACAGTTTCTTTTCCATCAATCTTTATAACATACTCTATTTCAGGTATTGACGCTTCCCACCCATTTGGAAAAATACTTTTTACATTTAATCTGGCGTTCCTTATCTCCTGCTCTATCCAGCTTTTCCAATTAATATGTTCCCGTATAGTTTGATGAAATAATTTATCTACCCTTTTCAAAAATATTTTTTCATTTTCTTTTGCCATCCAATCACGACGACATTCTATTCCAATATTTTCCAGATTTACATTTGCAATCACTTTTATTTTTTCCTTTGAAATATATAAAGTTTCAATACTCTTATGTTTAAAATAATGAGATAAATTTTCATCACTCAATGTTCCAAACGCAGCAATCGCAACCTTATTAAATCTATTATTATCCAAATCACATAAATCACCTATACGAAGTAAAAATGCTGCCAGCCTGGGATAAAACACTTCTCCATTAAATGAATCTTCTTTAGGCAATTCGTTTATAATACTCTCAAAATTCCAGGTATGTGCCATAGATATGGTATTTATCATCTTAATAATGCGATCTGGCAAAAAAGAATCCTCTACCCGCAATAATTCTGCAATATTATTATAATTACTATTGGTTACCTGCTCAATACGTATTCCATGCCTGGATCGAAAATATTCCATTAAAACTATTGTCACACTTTGGCGTACATCCAATGGCCAGAAACTATCTCCGCCACCATCCGTCAAGGTTCCACTTACAAGATTGACGGCTTTTCTTACTTCGCCGCTTTTATCTTGAATCTCTTCTAAAAACTCAGCAAACATATCGCTGCTCCAAATTTTCCGAACCTCCTCATCAGTATAAAGCATACCTATATCGTGCATATAGGAACACATCAATATTAAAAATGTATCCATGCCTGAAAGCATCTTAATTTTTTTCTTTCCAAGTACAGCTTCAATCGCGGATATAATACTCATTGAATGAAATGTATCATGCGTACTATATGTAGGAAATGTAGTTCCAACCGAAGCAAGATATCTATTTAATTTACGTTTCTGTAAGTCATAAACACTTTCTAAACATTTGATATTAACATCTTCCATACTCATTTTGTTCAAATGTCTTTCTAAGGTATTTCGTTTCTTTCCCATATTTCCTCCTGACTCAAGTTTATTATATTTCAGTATATTTCATGTATAGCACTGACTTCTATTTTCCATTCTTTACAATCCATATTTTATCATAACCAGACAGTAATAGAAATAATAATTTTATCCCTGTCATCACAACAGACATCCTCAGCATTCACAATAAAAAAACTCCTCTTTCCACATAAAAAAGACATTCACTTCTATTAGCAAATGTCTTTTCTATATATATATATTCAGTGCTGTCCCTTGCTCTCTGGTTTATAAATCTTCGCAAGTTTCCGCTTTCTCATTATCTCAAGCAGTTCCGCTGCCCCTGCCCTGGTATCTGCCACAATCTCTGCCGGCGTCATTCCCTCATACCTCGCCGCATTGTATTCCCTTAATTTCCTAATATTTTCCAGGTCAAACCGTTCATTGATCTCAGGCTCCTTAACTGCAGCAGCCATAGTCACTCCTCCTCTCTTCATAAAACTGACGGTGGATAAATCATCAGGTCCTTATAGCCCTCATATGTCGTAACAGCTTTTACTCCCTGAATTGTTTTTACATTTACGATATACTTAAAATTCCACGATATAATCATATCGCATCCCGCAAGAACCGCCGCTGCTATATGCCTGCCGTCATCATAGCTTTTTCTTTTCAATACCCCAGAATTAATAAATTTTTCTGCAAGGCTTACGGTATTCTCATCAGTTTCAATTATATTCTATCTGGTCCAGATAATCCAATAAAATTTCACGTTTTCCATTCTGCAATTGTTAGTCTCGTAAACTACAATATCCGAAATATACATCTCATACCTGCCTTTTTGAAAATCCCCACATATCCTACGTTTCTTTCATTCTTTCCGACGCATCTTTCTGGTCAAGATAGCTGATTACCGAAGTGTCCAGATACACTTTCATGATTTTCGTATGTCGTTCTCCTTAAAATTCCATTCCATTTCCACCCGCTTATCTTCACCCGGCTTTTTCCTGATTCTCTTTCCAATACCCCAGTTTCTCCTGACATGCCCTGATCAGTTTATCATTCGCTAAAATCCAAATATTTCCTTACGTAATTTTCTATTTTCAAGCAATGCCATATAACGCCGAAAAGTCACTCTTGCCTTATTATTTCTCTCTTCCTTGTTTATCATATCCCAATTCGTTTTTAACCGGCGGCGTGGCGGTGTACCAAAATAATACAGACCCACATGTTCATATTCAGGTCCTTCCGGCACAAAGACTACGTTTCCCGCTTCTTCCATCACGGGATCATGTAACATTTCATCATAAATTTTCCATAATGTCAAAAAACGCTCGTCATTTAAATGTTCCATTGTTTCCTTAAAAAAATCCGAAAAAGTATATATCCGATAATAATTTTCATCTGCATACTCCATCAGCTCCAGAATCCAATACAGAGGGTTTTCTACGACATACCCGGATTCCATAAGCATGTCAAAACGGCTTTTCAAATCATCAAACTATGTTTTTAATTCCTGCGAAAACGAAACATTCTCATTATTATCCCAAAATAAAATCATATCATCGGGTGTTATTCCAAAAAAATCCATAGTAGAAACAGATATTGTTTCCTGCGGGATTTCCAGTTGATACAAAATCCTCTTTCTTTTTTCCGCATCCTTAACCCGTTCCCATAATTCCCGGAAATCAGCATCATATACCTCTGAAACAGCCTGAATCACATATGCTGGCGCATCTGTCAGTGACGCAAAAAAACAAATCGTTTCCAGATCCCTGTCTTCGTATTTCTTGCCGGCCTCAAGTAACATGCCATCCTGCTCATAATAGGAACGCAGCATTTCCACAATAAGAGAACTATAATAAAAATCCATTCCATAATCATGCATCGAAGCTTTTTTAATCGTCACCGCCTTTATACCACATAATTGTACCTGTTCCATTTCCATCATTCTGCCCATTTGGAACAGCTTTTCCATGCGGACTTTGAATTTTTATCTCACATACCAATAGTTCTCTTCACTATTTTTATTCTAAATATCATTGTGGCAAGCTATCCCGCAAACAAAGAACCCCGTGACCAAGCTGTGGGTTCGGATACTCCTGCAATATCGGCAAATGCCTTGCGCCCCTTATCAGATACGCCTTCACCTTCTCCCCATACAGATACGGATCATTCCCCTCCACAATCCCCCACTGCATCAGCAGCGCAGCGCTCCCCGTCACAAACGGTGCTGCCATCGAAGTCCCGCTCTTTACCCCATAGCCTCCTCCCGGAACTGCGGACATGATACCGACTCCGGGTGCTGCAAGATCTGGTTTTACCTGATTGGTCATCCTTGTATAGCCTCTCCCGGAAAATTCCGCTGCCTGATTGGTTCTGGAATTATAAGCAGCTACAGAAATTACTTTTTCTGCTGTTGAAGGAATCGTAAGAGTTGTATACTCTGTCGGATACAAAAAACCGGTGGCGCGGTTTAGGATGCCGCCGCCAGGAAGCCACATGTCAAATTCTCCGTTTACAATCCGCTCCGGCAGAAAGCGTATTTCCCATACACCGCTGTCTATAAAGTCCTGCACCGGCAGAAACTCGATATATATTTCCTGGTAAACATTGTAAGGGCTGGGTTCACCGTAATAAAGAAGAATTTCTGTCTGCTGCATCCGAAAACGCTGCGGCCCTAAAATTTTCTGGAGAGGCCCCGCCGTAATACCTGACGGATGTACAAGCTGGATACTGAATTCATCTGAATATGACTTCCAGATTTGAATATTTACAGATGTTTCATAAGTACTTACTGCAAACTGTACGGCATTATCTGTTCCTCCGTCCATGCTGACCCGGCCGGATGTGTGCACGCTTGCAGTTCCTTCGTTTCCAGTCCCGGCTGCTATTACATTTTTCCAATATCCGCTTAAACTGTTCAGATAGGTTTCAATCAGCGATGTACCGCTGTGGGAACCATAGTTGTTTCCAAAGCTCAGATTCAGTGCAATCGGAAGATTTAATTCCCTGGCCTTGCGCACCATATAATCGACCGCCAGCATAAGCTCTACCGTACTTGGAAATCCCTCTTCTCTTGGCACACCGAGCTTTACAGCAATCAGTTCGCTTTCATAAGCAACTCCCCGGTACCGTCCGCCGGATGCCCGGCCGTTCCCTGCCATAATGCCGGCCACATGCGTCCCATGGCCGCTGCTGTCGCCTGTCAGCCTTACATATGATTTCTGAGCGTCACCGGCCTGCTGGCTTCTCATGCTGGAATCTGTGCGGCTTAATCCTCCTTCTTCGATAAAAACCGGCCCGGATGGTTCCCTCAGCCCTTCGTTAATCTGTTCTCTTGTAAATTCGACACCTCTTACATATCCCTGCGGAGGCATCGTGCCAAGAGAGGGATCCGATACCAGTGTCTGATCCCAGATAGCTGCAATGCGTGTCGTTCCGTCCGGATTACAAAAATCCGGATGCCGCCAGTCAATTCCGCTGTCTGCTAATCCACACAAAATTCCCCGCCCGCTCAGACGCCTTGCAGGTGTCGGTCCGGCATAAATACATGAAGCTCTGATTCCCTGGTCGACAGAGAAAAAGAGCCTCTTTGGTTTCTCAATATATTCAATTTCTACACGGTCTGTAAACATCTGCATCAGCTCCTGCGGCAGTGTTACAACTGCATATCCGTTCAATAATTCTATAATTGTAATCTGCGGATATTCCTCTCTCAGCTGGTTCAAAGATGCTGAATAACGGACAATCAGCTCCCATGTATTCTGCATCCGGTTATATCCGGTATCTAAGTCCAGCGATTTTTCCAGTTCGCGCTCTGTGGCATCCAGAGCGAGATTTAAAAGATTTTCCCGTTTTGGGTTAGTATTTTCCGGCATGATTTATACCTTACTATGTTTTTATTTCAGTATATGAATTTCTGCCTGATTATTTCTGTACATTTCTTGTATATCTGCATTTTGGATAATTACTGCATCCATAAAATTCCCCATATCTGCCTTTTCTTTTGATCAGCTCTCCGCCGCATGACGGACAAATTTCTAAACTCATATTGTTTTGAATTTCAGCCATTTTTTCATAGCACTTCTGAGTCATCATACAGTCATTTAACGCCCTGTGGGCACCGGTACAGTCAATGTCAAAATAAACGGCAAGATCCGTCAGCCTGTGGTGAGGCAGCATTGGAAGGCACTGTCTTGCCATATAGAGCGTATCAATGTAGTCGTTTTCCAGCGTGCCGGCAGGATACGTCTGAAGTGCCTGATGCAGAAATTTTAAGTCAAATGACTGGATATTGTGTCCGACAAGCACACTGTCCCCGGCAAATTTAAGAAATTCCGGCAGTATGCCGGTAATCAGCGGCGCGTCTGCCACCATATCGTCTGTAATTCCGTTTACCTGCGATGCTGCATACGGAATCAGGCGCTCCGGATTGATCAGAGCAGAAAATGTATCTGTAATTTGTGCATTGTTTACCTTAACTGCTGAAATCTCAATAATACTGTCATTTACATAGCTTGTACCTGTTGTTTCCAGATCAAATACCACATAATCCGGCACATATTTTACAAGCCGTTTTCCCGTTTTCGAATGATCCATGCGGCTTCTCCTCTTCTTTTGCGTTTTCTGTTCTTAAAGATTTGCTTACTCACTGTTACATTTTTCGGACGTCTGGTATGATACATGCTGCCTGCATGGCAGTTACAGATAAGCCGTCCGGGCCTTTTCCAGTAAAATATGAAACCGTGTATATACTCCATATTCACTTTCGACTGTGATCTGATGACCCAGCCTTTCTAAAATCTGAGATGCCATATACAGTCCCATTCCTGTGGACTTATATTCCCCGTTATGATGATTGCTGCCCGTATAGCCGCGGTCAAAGATCCTTCGGATATCTTTTGGCTGTATTCCTTCTCCGTTATCTTCTACAGTGAGTTCTATTTCCTTTTCTTTTTCTACACACCCGATACAAAGAACGGGATTTATGGAGCAGTATTTTACAGCATTCTGAATCAGCTGGTCTATCACATAAACCAGCCAGGAAGGATCTGTATATACGTTCAAAGGGCTGGCCTGTATTTTAATCTCAAACTGTTTTTGGATTAGAAAGTACTGATTATTATGAACTGCCGTTTTGATACACTGCAAAATATCTGCAGAACAGACTTTTAAATCAAAAAGACTGCTCTGCACTTTGCAGCCCAGCATTGCTCCGTTCAGCTGCTGGCGGATTGTTTCCAGCTGCTTTCTCTGTGATGTGCGAAGTTTCGCATCTTTTATTTTTTCATTCATTAAAAGACTGGCTGACAGCGGCAGCTTGATTTCGTGGCACCACTTTGCGATATAGTCCTGTAAGTCACAGTTCAAGTCAAACTGTACACGAAGCTGCTCTTCCAGAATATCTGCATCATGTCTGATAATTTCCAGATTTTCGCCGTCTGCCAGTTCCGGCCAGATTATATAATTACAGTTCAGCAGCTCTTTTTTGAACGCCTGTTTTTTGTAATATCTGTACGCATCTGCCCCCGTAACAGCCAGAACCGTCAGTCCCAGCAGTATATTTATATATATCATCTGCCAGAAATCTGCTGCTTTCAGCAGGCAGTAATAGTACAAATTATAAGCAGCGGCCAGAAGCAGAAGCATGCCTGTCCACAGCCTGTTTTTATGCAGATAACTCATGGTATCAGATATCCCTGTCCCTTTCTTGTTACAATCAGATCTGTTCCGCTTATTTTTTTCAGTTTGCCTCTCAGACGGCTGACCATCGTTGTAAGCGTACCGTCAGATACAAATTCATCTGTACTCCAAAGCTCCATCATCAGCTCCTGCCTCGTCACGATTTCAGATTTTTTTTCAGCTAATTTCGCAATAATCCGCTGTTCCGATTTCGTTAATTCAAGCACCGTATTCTGATACACCAGGCGGGACTGTCCGCTGTCAAAATACAGTCCCGGCCCTAGTAAAATCCGGGCATGCACCTGATACTGGTATGTGCGGCGCAGCATAGCTTCTATCTTTGCCTTTAGCAGTTCAAGGCAGAATGGTTTTTCTACATAATCGTCGCCTCCCTGGGCAATAGCCATGATTTTATCCATATCGTCACTGCGGCTGCTGATATAAATAACAGGAACCTGGGATTTCTCCCGGATTTTTCTGCACCAGTAAAACCCGTCATAACAGGGCAGGTTTATGTCCATCAGAATCAGATGCGGCTGCATATCCATGCATTCCGATGTAATGTCTTCAAACTGTCTGGCCACAGCCGCCTGATATCCCCATTTTTCTAAAAACTGAAGGATTTCCTCTGCAAGTACTCTGTCATCTTCTACAATCACAATTTTCATTCCTGCTTCCATGCATTCTGTTCCCTCTTTCTGCATTCTTTATGCCCGGATTCCCCGTATATCCTGTTCCATTCCCTGCAAGGTCTTCCTTCCCGCTTCCGTCAGCAGATCTTCCGGTCATACCCGGCCTTCCCTCCCGCTTCCGTCAGCAGATCTTCCGTGCATCCCCGGCCTTCCCTCCCGCTTCCGTCAGCAGAATTTCTGTGCATCCCCGGCTTCCTATGCACATCAGCCGCCAGAATGATTCCTCCGTTACCCTGTCACCTTTGTACCCGCTTTCCAATATACTGATAGCAGGAGGTTTTAACATGAATGACATTCTTTTCATGGCGTTTGCTGCGACATTGGGGACATGGTCCGTAACCGCATTAGGCGCCGCAACTGTTGTATTTTTCAAATCCCCCAATACCAGACTGCTGAACCTGATGATGGGGTTTGCGTCCGGCGTTATGATTGCTGCCAGTTTCTGGTCGCTGCTTCAGCCTGCAATTGAGCGTGCGGAAGCACAGGACGGATGTCCTGCTTATCTGGTAGCGACTGCCGGCTTTTTATGCGGAGCAGTCTTTATGTGGGCATCCGATAAAACCGTTTCCTATGCCAGGAGCCGGACCGATGCTGCACAGGAAAAAGCAGACGATCATTTCAACAGAATCATTCTGCTCATTTTATCAATCACGCTGCATAATATACCGGAAGGTCTGGCCGTCGGCGTAGCGTTCGGAGCGCTGCAGGACGGTTATACACCTGAAAGCCTGATGGGTGCTTTTACCATTGCCATAGGCATCGGACTGCAGAATTTCCCAGAAGGCGCAGCCGTATCCCTTCCTCTCAGACGGGAAGGGTTTTCCAGAAAAAAGAGTTTCTTTCTCGGCCAGGCATCCGGCATTGTAGAGCCTGTAGCAGGATTATCCGGTGCCATGCTCGTCGTTTATGCACAGGCCGTACTGCCTTTTGCCCTTTCATTCGCCGCCGGAGCCATGATTTTAGTCGCTGTTCATGAGCTGATACCGGAATGCCAGAAAAACCAGAAGACACAGCCTTATTCTGCGACAGCAGGCATCGTGCTCGGATTTGCGGTTATGATGCTTTTGGATGTCATGCTTGGCTGAACTTCTGCCTTTTTTAGATATTCATATCCATCCGGCTCAGTTTTTCCAGCAAGATATCCTCCTCTGTCGGGGTATCGGAAGCCGCCTCAATCTGCTGACGGATTCCAATCATCTTTTGATCCGTCAGCGCGATTACATCCGCACACTCTTTCAGCTGCGCTACAATATCCTGCTGATTCGGAATGTTTTGTTTATATTTCAGCTGGTGCTCAAGGCTTGCCCAGAAATCCATAGCGATCGTACGGACCTGGACTTCTACCCTCATGTATTTTTTAAAATTAGCAAAAAACACTGGTATTTCAACAATCAGATGCAGGCTGCGATAACCGTTCGGCTTTGGGTTAATAATATAATCTTTACGCGTAATCAGCGTAATATCATCCTGTGCTAAAAACGCATCTGCAATCTCATAAATATCATCAATATACGAGCAGATGACCCGGATACCTGCCACGTCACTAATATGCGCTTCAATATTTTCCAGGGAAAAGCGATAGCCGTAACGGTCTAATTTAGCCATAATGCTGTTTGTATGTTTCAGCCTTGTAGAAATGGTGCTGATCGGATTACGCTGGTAGCGCACACTGAACTCTGTATCAAGCACCTCGAATTTTGTCCTGACTTCTTTAACAGCACATGTATACATCATCATCAGTTCTCTGTAGCCTACCAGCATATCCATGAATTTTCTGGTCCTGTTTACTTTTTCCGGTGTATCTAACAGTGTAATCAGTCCCTCGGCAATCTCTTCTCCCAAAACATCGTCATCTTCTTGATAGTTCTCCATAAATATTTCCTCCAGTTTCCGTTATTTTCATAATTAAAAGCTGACTGTTCAGACAGCAGCAGTTTAACAGATACCTGCTTCATTATAGCATACTATTAGCAATATCTGCTAAATTTTCATCAAATTATCATAAACATTTAAGAAAATATCCATAAACTGGCGGTTCATAAAAACTTGAGATTCTTGCAGGTTTTGAAATAAAAAATAATAAACAAAACTGCCCCTGGCAGAATGCCTGTCATTCTGTCAGGAGCACCATAATCTTATTTATCCTTGGAATTCATCAATCATAGGCGGAATCTGAGACAGCATATTATCCATATCTTCAAACATAGCACTCTTTGTCGTGCCAAGCCTGTTCGCCTGTTCGATATTTTTTACAACTTTTTCATACTGTTTCTGTGTACGGTAGAAAAATTCATTCACACTCTGCAGCGCGGTTCTGGAATCTTCGATTGCATTTGAAATCTCCGTCTGTACAGAGGTAGCGCCCTCTGCCGCCTGTGTAATATGGTCAAACATCCTATATGTATCATTCACTTTCTGAATGCTTCCATGCAGCGCTTCCTGGGATGTGCCTATGCTTCCGTGCAGCCTGTCTGTGCCGCGCTCTACATCGCCGATATTATCTTCTACAGCCGCCACCAGATTTTTAATCTCGTCTGCCAGCCGCTTTACCTCTACTGCCACAATTGCAAATCCCTTGCCGTGCTCTCCGGCCCTTGCCGCTTCAATAGACGCATTTAAAGCCAGAATATTTGTCTGGTCAGCAATCGATGTAATCTGGTTTGTGCTTGTTTTAATCTGTTTAATAGATTCTAAAAAGTCTTTAAACGTTTCTTCCATTTCCCCGAAATGGGTTTCCACCTTCATTGTCTGGTCTTTTAAAGACTCCACCTCATTTTGAACGGTAACGACAGATTCACTGATTTCATTTTTTACCGTTTCAAACTGCCCGGATACCTGGCCGATATTTGAAAAAATCTGCTCAAAATCATCCAGTTTTTCTTTGAATTTGCCTGACTCGCCTAAAACCGCATTAAAGGAATCGCTTACTTTGCTGAGTGACTGCAGTGACTGCACTTCACTGTCCACAATTTCTTTCTGGCGTTCTTTTACGCTTCCTGCTACATGCAGTACCGGATACAGATCATTCTTTCCGGTATTTTTTTTACCTAAATCTTTATTCTTTTCCTGCCTTGATTTAAACAGCATATGGCTGCCTCCTTTACTAGCTTACTCAAATACCACACAGGTCATAGACTGGTTCACAAACTGATTATTGTAATGCTCCCCATATCCTACAAGGCCTGCATGATTTCCCAAAGCAGCCATTTCCTGTAAATATTCCTGCATATAATGATTTTCCGTGAATAATAAATACCGAAACAGACAGTTTATAGAAAAAACTGCTGAAATTCTTGGAAAGTCTTTGCGAATTTTATGTATCGTCTGCTTTACAATGGCTTTATAGTCTCCTAGCTCAAGCATAACCAGCACATCCGAATCGTTTACCTGCCGGAAGCATGAAAGCGCATTGCCATTGACTTCTTTAATTGATATGATACACATATCATTCCCATTGATTTTTCCAAACGGGTTTTTAAATGTCTGCGACTGAATCTGCTGTTCTGACACATGCAGAATGCTCTGGTAGACCTGCTTGGCCGGTTTGCCGTCCAGCTCCCCTATCATATATTCTGCTTTGTTGGTCTTTGATGCAACAAAGCGGTAATTACCCATTTGATGATAGATATTTTCTTTGTAGGCTCTGACTCTGCCATTATGATTTTTTATAAGCGCATAAGCAACAGCATCTTCATAGATTCTGCCATTTACCGAAACTTTGCCCCCATCGCCTGTTCCGCCTGCCAGAGAAATATTTCTGTGTTTTAGCACGCTATGTATTGTATTCAGGACACAGGCATCATTTCCAGAGCAGAAGTCGATACATACGGTATCATTTTCAGAGGCTCTGATTTTCTCGACATCCTGCTCCAGACGGCGGATATACTTTACTGGCATAACCGATGCACGTTCCAGTACATTTGTTACCGCGCTTACACCGTCATAAAATGCAGCAATGCCGACTCCTTTTTCCACAATCCTCTTATCATAGCTCATCCCGATACATCCGATACTAGGCACATTCGGATAAATTTCCCGCAGCTTTTTTACATGTTCTTCAAACTGTGAGCTGTTTGACATCAGCATAATCAGCTGCGGGCTGCTTAACCCCCGCAGAGCTTCTTTTATATCGCCGCTCTGGCTCATTCCAAAAAACTGTTTCACTCTTATAATCCCCAATCATTTGTTTTCGTACTCATTTATGTGTCTGCACCTATTATACTTTATTCAGTAGGGGAAGGTCAATGATTTTTTATGCTGATTCAAAAATCCAGGTATCAGTTCCATGCAGCGGTTTTTCCAGCATATGCCGAAAACTGCAGATTGTAAACCACGAATTATTTTGTATAACATTAAGCCGTTTGCCCGCGCACTGTTAACCTCTGATTTTCTCTATTTGACATTCTGCCATTTGCACGCAAAACCGCACACTTTAAACACCAAATTATTTTTGAATAACATTCTGCCATATATGCGTAAAAATACAAACTGTTAGCCAGTATTGATCACTGTATAACAATATCACCTGACCTGCATATAATTTCTATCTGATTCTTTCCGCTTTCATCTCCTTCCAGTGAAGCATACGATGACCCCATATCTTTGCCTTCAATTTTAACTGTTCCATACTCTGCAGCCAGTCTGTATGCATAATCCGATACCGGCTTTTCCAGCGCAAGGCTGACACTGCCATATTCCGAATCGATTGCGCAGCTGTCCATCAGCACTTCTTTCATTCTGCATTCACCGCTTTCTAAAGACATCTGAACATTCCCAAGCCCACAGCGGCGGACATCCAGATTCCCAAAATCACTTATGACATGCAGACTGTCCATGAACGAGTCCTGGCACATGATATTTCCACTGTCCATCATCATCTGTACGCTTCCAGATTTACATTCCATAATATCCGCGTTTCCATAACTGCTCGTTACATTCAAAACACCAAAAGATGAATTTTCGCACACGGCATTTCCGCTGTCCATATCAATATCCATGCCGCCTGTAAAACTGACCTGCCGAAAGGATGCATTTCCGTATTCATCCTGTACCGTGCATTTGTCCGCCTGTACATTTTCCATATTCAGATCTCCGCAGTCAAGCTGTATCTGCATTTCCTTTGATCTGACATTTAAAAGATCTGCGTTTCCATAATCCGACTCGATTTTTAAAAGATCCGCCTGTATATTTTCACATGCGGTTTCTCCGCTGTCCGTTTTAATTTCTGCTGACTTAAGCTTCGCCTCTTTTGGCACGCGTATGGTCACATATTCTTCAATCTGTTCCTCATAACTGTCTCTTCCTACGGAAAACCATGTAAAGTTCACATTTTTAATCCCCAGAGTCTTTTTATTCTCATTTTTTAGTATCAGCTTTCCACCCTTAATTTCTTTATAAAGCGGACGGTCCTGTCTCAGACAGTAAGACAGCGCATAGTCATCAGAATCCTGTGCTTCTATTTTGATCCGCACATTTTCATATTCGCCTTCCAGCTGTACTGCATCAAATGCATCCAGTGTTTCTTCTGCCTTCCTGCAGACATTTTTTTCTTTCTTTTCATCTAGAAGCGGTGCACTGACCTGTATGCCGTCGCTGTTAATCTGCAGCCCGTATACCTCTCCTCCGAAAAATACCCCTGCTGCTGCCAGAATAAATCCTGCAGCAGTCAAAACTACACAAACCATTATAATTTTTATACTTTTACGCATTCTTTTTATCTCCTTTTCGAATCATGCGGGCAATGGAGCGCAAAGTCCATTTCATAAAAGATCTGGACAGCAGGTACATCCCGTATGTAAATGCTGCTCCGATTCCTGCTGACATCAGTCCGATTCCCAGACAGGTTAAAAATACAGGAACGCTTTTTGTTAAAACTGTAAATCCGCAGATAATTGTAAGCGGCCCTGCAATCACTCCGCATATGCCAGCCAGCAGAAGGGCCAGCAAAAATGCCCATGCAGTTACTGCTGCTGCAATAACCAGCACTGCGCCTGCCAGCAGAAGCGGAAGTGCAGCCGGCATAGCAAACAGGGCAAGCAGCGCCACCCAGATGGCATTCATTCCGCTTCTGACATTTTTAACCGGCTCTTTGGAATATTCAAGTGCCATTTCACGTATAATCTGATCTGCTGCTTCCTGAGGACTGCCCAGGTCTTCAATTGCTTTTGCCTCATTTTCTTTACCTGCATCTGCAAAATATTCCTCATAATATTCTACTGCACGCTCAAAATCTTCTTTCGGAAGACGTTTCAGCTTTTCTTTCAGCTGTCTGATATATTCTTCTTTATTCATCTTCTCCCTTTCCGGCCTGACTGCCTGTTTCTAAAATTTCACCAACTGCGTGTATATACGCTTTCCACTCCTTTTCTAAAAATTCTTTCTGCTGTTTTCCGATTTCTGTAATCCGGTAGTATTTTCGGTTCCTGCCCTGGAACTGCTGGTCATATATATCGACATAATGACTGTCTGCCAGCCTTCGCAGTACTGGGTACAGCGAAGAATCTTTCAGGTTTGAAACACGCTTCATCTGCTGGCTGATCTGATAGCCGTAGCTGTCTTTCTGACAGATGAGCGCCAGAATCAGCAGCTCCATTAGTACAGGGTTTAATGGAAATGTCATTGTATGCTCCTTTCTTATGCTATATTTTTATATATAATTAATTTTTCTATATTATATATTATATAATATATGTTGTCAATAGATATAATCAGATTCCAGGTAACTATTTTCTAAAATATAGAAAAAAAGCGCATGCCTTTCGCGGCATACGCTTTCTGTTCTTAAATGTTTATTTTATTTACTTACTGCCGTATTTAATAGTCTGACTTTAAATAAAAACTATCCTTCTCATTTTCCCTGCATTCATACACACCTGTACTAAAATATGTTTGAAAAATAAATACATTACCCTGATTATTTTAACTTTTGCACAAACTCCCAAAGTGCTATGTTAAAAATCAGAAGTATCCTTTTCGGCAAATTTTATATCTGTATAAATTTTCCAAACATGCTCCAGGCCCTGGCTGCATGATACTGCAGAACATTCACAGCCCGGCAGCATCTTTTAGTTATAGTTAAATTGAAATTCTATATATAACAGTCCTTCCGGCAGGCCGCCCCTGCCCAGACTGTTATAACTATCACTGTGCCCTTTATGCCTCCGTTTTCTGCATACAGGCCGTTTACTGCTGCACATGCCGTATCCAGAACTGATCTGCAAGCAGCAGCCAGTTCGCACGAAACAGATTCATAATCTGCCAGTAACCCATGCCGCGCAGCCCGTATTCTTTCACAAGATCAAATTTTGCCTGCATG
This sequence comes from uncultured Eubacterium sp., assembly GCA_910580075.1. Lineage (GTDB taxonomy): Bacteria > Bacillota > Clostridia > Lachnospirales > Lachnospiraceae > Eubacterium_J. Next base: position 20,437 of record CAJTVR010000051.1, read on the forward strand.
CTGCGCACATCCTCAAACCAGACTTCATGTTCCTTCCCGTCCTTATAATAATGGAAATATGGAGACTGCGCTCTTTCATCGTACTGGATTACCGCGTCATTTTCAATTGCAGTCTGTACAGCCTTCAGACTGCTTACCGTTCTGGCGCGGGATACTCCCTGTTCAAACGGAAGCGTCCAGTCATATCCGTAATTGGGAATGCCAAGGTTAATCTTTTCCCGCGGAATGCGTGTAACGGCATAATCCACAACCTGGCGGACATTCGGAATCGGAGCCACAGCCATCGGCGGCCCATACGTATATCCCCATTCATATGTCATTAACAGTACGCTGTCTGCCGCTTCTCCAAGAAGGCGGTAGTCTTTGCCTTCATACAGCGTCCCTTTCTGGTTATCTGACGTCTTAGGCGCAAGCGCTACGGATACCGGATATCCCAGCGCATTGACAGCTTCACGGACATTGCTTACAAACTGTGCAAACGGCACTCTGTCTTTGGCAAGGATATATTCAAAATCAATGTCAACGCCCTGAAACCCTTTCCGTCAGCTGTTCAATAAAACGGCTCTGCACTTCCATATCATTTGCAACCGAACTTATTAAATAATTATTAAACCTTCCATCCGGGCCAAACGGAGTCACCGTTAAAATCGGAGCCGTATGATTCGCAGCCGCCATTTCGATCATAAACGTATCATCCGTTTTCGGAGGTATCAAATCCCCCTGTGGTGTAAATCCATAAGAAAAAACGAATAATTTGGTCAGATACGGCAGTGTCTGGGCTAATGTATCTGTAGAAATGTACGGATATGCATAACCGCCGGTTTCCACAGCTTTTCTTACCTGAGGGCTTTCTCCTTTTGAAAGCAGAAGTGCCTGGCCAATTGCAAGCGGATACGGATACTTCAGCTGATTGTTATAAATAATCGTATCTACAGGCACACCCTGTGTTACAGCGATTGTATCAACGGAATCGCCTGGTTTCACAACATAGATTTCCATAAGCCACACATTTTATGATTTTCCATATTCTATGCCGCAGCTTCTGTTTCGTTCCTTATCCGCAGTAAATTTCAGGAAATACAAATTCTGTATCCGTCTGTTTTCTGCTGTTACTCGCTTAACAGCCAGTATGCCCCATATGCCGGCAGATCCACCTGCTGACCCTGGATTTTATTTCCTGAAATCAAATCAGTATATGTGCCCGATTCCTCATCCAGCCATACTTTCTTATCAAATTCGCTGAAATTAAATAACGCTTTTAATTTCTCTGCTCCATTTTTGCGCACAATGCCAAGCACAGAATTGTCTCCTGTTTCAAATGTCCAGACATCTGCCTGTGTGCCGAATGCCTCGTGTGCTTTACGGATATCTTCCAGCCTGTTAATACCCGTAAACAGTTTTTCCTGAATACTTCCTTTTTCTGTACGCTTCTGCTCTAAATCCCAGCGGAACTTGCCGCGGTGCAGATATCTGGAATCTTCCAGACGGTCCGGGTCTTTATGATAAGAATAATCATTTTCCTGCCCGATTTCATCCCCGCTGTAGATAACCGGAATGCCGGACTGTGTAAGCATATATGCATGAAGCATTAAATCCAGCTGTACCGCGCGTGCAAGCGCATCTTCATTCCTTTCATAAGCAGCTTTTTCAATCCCGCACAGAGAGGCTGTCGTACCGCAGAGTCTCGCATCTCCGGATGCCGGATCTGAATTATACAGTTCGCCCCTGCCAAAGGAATACGGAAATTCGCCTGTCAGAAAATCATTCAGGTACTTCTTATGGCTGACTTCGCCGATTCCAAACTGCATCAGCCACGTATAATCCAGCCCCCATCCGATATCGTCATGACATCTTAGATAATTCAAAAATACATACTCTTTCGGAAGCCTGCTGACAATATCCATCTGCAGTTTTAACAGACGTGCATCCCTGGTAGCCACTGTATGCCAGGTTGTCGCCATTGTCGTTACATTATAAAGCATATGGCACTCCGGCTTTTCGACACTGCCAAAATACGGCACTACCTTTTCCGGCTCCATTACAACTTCTCCAAGAAGCAGTACACCCGGACAGACAATCTCACAAATCATGCGCATCATACGTACAATTGAATGCACCTGTTTTAAGTTGCGGCATTTCGTGCCGAGTTCTTTCCATATGTAAGGCACTGCATCAATACGCATAACATCGATGCCCTGATTTGCAAGATACAAAAAGTTATAGACCATTTCATTAAATACTCTTGGATTTTTATAATTTAAATCCCACTGGTACGGATAAAATGTCGTCATAACAAAATGCCCTGCATCCTCAAGCCACGTAAAATTGCCCGGTGCTGTTGTCGGGAATACCTGCGGAACGGTCTTTTCATACTCAGACGGTATGGAATAATTGTCATAAAAGAAATACCGGCTCATATATTCGCCTTCGCCCCGGCGCGCCCTTACAGCCCATTCATGGTCTTCCGATGTATGGTTCATGACAAAATCCATGCAGACGTTCATGCCCTTTTTATGGCACGCATCAGTCAGACTCTCTAAATCTTCCATAGTTCCAAGCTGAGGCTGGACTTTACGGAAATCAGATACCGCATAACCGCCGTCTGAACGTCCTTTCGGCGTATCCAGAAACGGCATCAGATGGATATAATTTACCTGGCACTGTTCCAGATAATCCAGCTTTTCTTCCACACCCTTTAAATTTCCGGCAAAATTATCAATATACATCATCATACCCAGTATATCGTTTTTCTTATACCAGTCCGGTTCTTTTTCCCTTTGTTCATCCATTTTTTTCAAAGGTTTTTTACGCTGTGTATAATACTCGTACAGCTGGGAACTTAATTCCGCAAACATATTGTCATTTTCGTAAAGTTCCATATACAGCCATCTTAACTCATCATGATGTTTTTCCAGCCTTTTTTGAAATACACTGTCTGCTTTCGCCATAATATCTTTCCTGCTCTTTCTTTTTATGATTATTTTTTATTCTGCCCTTTCTGCAATCAGCTGCCGTATTTCTTCTTCAGACGGCATAACCCGCAGCGCGCCTCTTCTTGTAGTAATAATGGATGCGCCCGCATTTGCAAATGTCAGCAGCTGCTTTAAATCCTCCTGTGTTAAATTCTTTATACCATGCTCAAGCACATAATGAAGCGCACATGCTTCAAATGTATCCCCGGCACCTGTCGTCTCAATAGTATTGCTCTGCAAAAACGGCTGCACTTCGACTTCCAGGTCTTTGTAATAAGCCCTGCTGCCCTCTCTGCCAAGTGTTACAAAAATAAGCGGTATGCCATAGCTTTCCTGAATCATAGCTGCACCTTTTGTATAGTCAGATGTGCCGGTCATAAATTCTACTTCATTATCAGAAATTTTTAATATATCACATTTCGAAAGTCCGTATGCAATCTGTGTCTTTGCTTCTTTCAGCGAGTCCCACAGCGGTTCCCGCAGATTCGGGTCAAACGATACCAGACATCCGCTGCGTTTTGCTATCTCAATCGCATATCTGGTAGCTTCCCGCACGCCTTCATGCGTAGAGGAAAGTGTCCCAAAATGAAAAATCCTGCTGCTTTTGATGACTTCTTCCATGACTTCTTCTTTTTTCAGCATCATGTCTGCCCCGGGATTGCGGTAAAAGCTGAAATCCCTGTCTCCGTCCGGTTTTGTATGTACGAAAGCAAGCGTTGTATGTACTTTGTCATCAAAGACAAGATTTTTTATATCCGTTCCGCTCTGCTCTACCTCTTTCGCCAGCATTTTTCCAAACGTATCATTTCCTACTTTTCCTATAAAAGCTGTTTTCTTTCCCAGTCTGTTGAGCATTGCCAGCACATTGCAGGGCGCTCCGCCCGGATTGGCCTCCAGGATCGGATTGCCCTGTTCACTGAGCCCGTTTTCTGTAAAATCAATTAACAATTCACCTAATGCAGCTACATCATATGCTTTCATTTTCCCTGACTCCTTTCAGTACACATTTTGTTCTGTTTTCTGCTGTTTTTTAAGTTCCGTCCTGCTCAATACAAGCAGACATTTCCGCCACAGCGTAATCGGTTAAGTAACCGGTTACTTTATGATTTTATATTATCATTGCATCGCTCATCCGTCAATATACAAACTGAAATTTGTGAATACTGTACGATTTTAAAAAGGCAGTTTTATCTATTTTTCACAGCCTCCTGTTTCTGATTCCGGACTGACAGATTCCTTCTGCCTGTCCTTTTGTATGATGCTGTATGAGCCGCAAAAGATGTTTCCCTGTCAAAACTGCAGCACCTTTTGTCATGTCAGATATGTAATAAAAAAGGACTGCCGCTTAGCGGATTAAGGCACATAAAACCGCATTCATTCTGCAGCCTTCTGCGCCCGGTCCCTAAACGGCAGTCCTTTCTATTTATTTTACATGCTGGTGTGTAAACAGATGCTCCTGGCAGTACTCGTAATTGCCCTCACATTTTGAACAGAACCTGAATTCCAGTGACGGATCGTCCAGCTCTGTCCTTCCGCAGACCGCACATTTGTGTTTGGTAATCCCTGCATTCCGGGGCCTTCTGACTGCCTGGCGGTAAGCCTGTTTTCTCCGCATTTCCTTCGGCGAGTAGCGGTACAGATCCCTCGTTGATAAAAAGAAAATGAGAAAATTCAAAAGCGACATGACCATTACAATTCTGGCAGGCCACGGACTCTGAATCAGGTCTATCAGCATCAGTGCCGCATACACATATGCCATCCATTTCATTTTAATCGGTATAATAAAATAAAGCATAACCTGCATATTCGGATAACATACTGCAAATGCAAGGAAGATAGACATACATATATAGTAAGTGCTGACCTGGGAACCCACAATCGTTCCCATAAAAGCCGCATTGCCATAAGCTGCCGTCATAATCACCCAGGTAATGACCGCACCGATCAGCGTATAAAGCATACCGCCAAAAATGTATACATTATACCGGAATACTCCCCATGTCCGTTCCAGATTCGAGCCGAGCTGGTAATAAAAAAGCATCATAATAGCATAAAATATAACACTCTGGACAGAAGGCGGAATCAGTACCCAGGTTACCAGCCGCCACACCTGCCCGTGCAGAACCTGATACGGGTCTAAGATTAAAAATTCCAGCATCCCGGGGGCCGTCCTGCTGAGCACATATCCGATCACATACCCAAAAATCAGGTACAGCGTCAGATTGGAAACCGCGTATTTTGAAAATTTACGCTCAAGCTTATTCATAAAGTTCATTGGAACCTCCCTAAGTCTGTTTTCCGTTTCATGTGACAGGCACATGCGGAAACAGTCCTGTAATTTTACAGCTGCCTGAATCTGCCAGACAGCCGCAGATTTTCTTTCCTGTCATGAATTATATAAATACAGACATATTTTGTCAATCAGACAAAAGCTTTCAATGCAAAATTTAATAAAAAATTCATAACTGTATAAAACAGGGAGTATCCTTTTTATATAAATAAAATCATCCGTGCAGCAGTTTTTTCTGCGGGTTCACAGACAGATATTCATCCATCATTTCTTCTGTGACATTTCCGCGCTGCCATGGCATGGCACCCTCCATTTTTACACATGACTGTTCCTGGCAGAACCCCATCATGGAAGAATGGCAGTTTTTCCTGCATCTTTCATCTGAAGGCATTACGCCGCCCATACGGCTGTTTCCCGGCATTGCCATGCTGCCGCCTGCGCGTTCACTGCTGCCTGGTGTCATCATGCCGCCATCGCCTGCATATCCTGTATGCCGGGGCATCATACTGTCCCCTGTCATCGTACCGGCGTCTGTGTACCTTTCACTGCCCGGCATCAGTATGCTGTTTTCATCTATACGTCTGCCGCCGCCCGGCATCACATCGACGCTGGCATCCTGCGTCATCATGCCGCTGTCCATACAGCCGCCCGGCATCAGCATACCGTTTCTGCCTGGAAGGATTCTGCTGTCCGGCACTGCCATGCCGCCGCTATTCATGCCATTGTCTTCCATGCCGCCGCTGTTCATGCCATTGTCTTCCATGCCGCCATATCCTGGCATTGGCATACCGCTGCCTGGCACTGTCATTCTACTGCTGCCCATACCGCCATTATTTCCTGGAACTGTCATTCTCCCGCTGCCATATCCTGGCATTGCCATGCCGCCGTTTCCTGGCATTACTGTCCGCCCGCCTGTATCATTTGCGCTTCCTGGCACCGGCATGCCGCCGTTTCCCGGCATTCTTCCGCTGCCCATGCTGTTTTCATTTCCCGGCATTGCCATGCCGCCGCCTGTACTGTTTTCACTCCCTGGCACTCGCATTCGCCCGCTGCCTGTGCCGTTTTCATTCCCTGGCATTGCCATTCTTCCGCCGCCATTCCCCGGCATTGCCATGCTGCCGCCTGTGCCGTTTTCACTTCCCGATGCCGGCATACCGCCATTCCCCGGCACTGGCATGCCCGCGTTTCTTTCCGGCATCATCATGCCGTCATCCATATCATCCTGCAGCATCTGCGCATTCCAGTTTTCTGTACGTTCTCTGCCCCTGCACACACACGGATTCCTTCTGCAGGCGCACCCGCAGCTGCATCCCGGCATTACAAAAGGCACACAGATTTCATCGCCCGGCTGCATATTATAAATATCTACATATGGGTTTGCATACATTACCCATGACAAAGGAACACCGTATTTTCTTGAAATTTTGTACAGTGTATCGCCCGGCCTTACAATATGCAGAATACTTCTGCACCGTCTGCGCCCGTCATTGCATCCAAAAAAATTATCCATTTAAAATATACCTCATATGCCTATTCTTATAACAGTGTATTCGCATATTGTTAAAAAGTACCATATTTCCTGCAATCCGTAAGAGCTGCACCGCACCGCAGAACAGCCAGATTACTGTACAAAGTTACCAGAATTCCGGCACCATAATTCTCCAAATTTATGAAAAGAGCGTGAAATTGAAAATTAAGAATTGTCTTTTCAGATTCATTGTCGTATAATGTAGAATGTTTTCAAACACAGATTCATATTTTAATCAGTAGAAATAGGAATATTTTCCACATTTAAAACATGGATGCTGCCCCGCAGCGCCAAATATAATAGTAATGGGTGAGAATATGAGCAAAGAAATTTTATACAAACTAGGAATTGATATTGGTTCTACAACTGTAAAAATCGCAGTTTTAGATGATGCTGACTCTCTGCTGTATGCGGATTACAGGCGTCACTATGCCAATATCCGTGAAACTCTAAGCATTCTTTTAGAGCAGACATTAAAAAAACTGGGAAATATAACAATTGCTCCAGTGATTACTGGTTCTGGCGGCCTGACTCTGGCAAAACATTTAGAGATCCCGTTCGTACAGGAAGTCATATCCGTTGCTTCCGCATTGGAACATCTTGCTCCGCAGACGGACGTTGCTATAGAGCTGGGCGGCGAAGATGCAAAAATCATCTATTTTGAAGGCAGCAGCGTAGAACAGCGTATGAACGGAATCTGCGCCGGAGGCACCGGCTCTTTTATCGACCAGATGGCGTCACTGATTCAGACAGACGCTTCGGGCCTGAACGAATATGCCAGAAATTACCAGGAGATATATCCGATTGCCGCACGCTGCGGTGTGTTTGCCAAGACGGATATACAGCCGTTAATTAACGAAGGTGCCACAAAAGAAGACCTTTCTGCTTCTATCTTTCAGGCAGTCGTAAACCAGACAATCAGCGGCCTGGCCTGCGGCAAGCCAATCCGGGGACATGTGGCATTTTTAGGAGGCCCGCTGCATTTCTTATCCGAATTAAGAACTGCCTTTGTCCGCACGCTGAAACTGGATGAGGAACATACGATCATCCCTTCCAATTCACACTTATTTGCAGCGATTGGTTCTGCATTGAATTATAAAGAAGAACATACTGCAGCGCTAAAAGATGTTCTGGCCAGACTTTCCTGTGAGATTCATATGGAATTTGAGGTAGAACGCATGGAGCCGCTGTTTGAATCTGAGGCTGACTATGAAGCCTTTGTAAAGGACCACAGCAATAACAGCGTTACCGCCAGAAATCTTGCAGACTATGAAGGAAACTGCTATCTTGGCATCGATGCCGGCTCTACAACGACCAAAACCGCATTAATCGCCCAGGACGGCTCCCTGCTGTACTCTTTTTATGACAATAACAACGGAAGCCCGCTGGCTGCCTGTATCCGCTCCATTAAGGAAATCTATTCCCTGCTGCCGGATACGGCACACATTGTCCATGCATGCTCTACCGGATACGGCGAAGCGCTAATAAAAGCCGCACTGATGCTTGATGAAGGCGAGGTCGAAACAATTGCCCACTATTATGCAGCAGCCTTTTTCGACCCGCAGGTAGACTGTATTCTGGATATCGGCGGACAGGATATGAAATGCATTAAAATTAAAAACCAGACCGTTGACAGTGTTCAGCTCAATGAAGCCTGCTCTTCCGGCTGCGGATCTTTTATCGAAACATTTGCAAAATCTCTGAATTACTCGGTGGAAGATTTTGCAAAAGAAGCATTGTTTGCCAAAAATCCGATTGACCTTGGCACGCGCTGTACGGTATTTATGAATTCCAAAGTAAAACAGGCACAGAAAGAAGGCGCTTCCGTAGCTGATATTTCTGCCGGACTTGCATATTCCGTAATTAAAAATGCCCTGTTTAAAGTAATCAAGCTGACCGATGCCAGCCAGCTCGGCCAGAAAGTCGTCGTGCAGGGCGGTACATTTTACAATGACGCTATCTTAAGGAGTTTTGAAAAAATATCAGGTGTGCGCGCAGTAAGGCCTGATATCGCAGGGATCATGGGCGCTTTCGGCGCTGCTTTAATTGCAAGAGAACGCCATGAAGAAGGCAGGGCTTCTTCCATGCTTTCCATAGAAGAAATAAACGCACTGACCTTCGATACAAAACTGCTCCGCTGCCAGCAGTGTACAAACCACTGTCTGTTAACTGTCAGCCTGTTTTCCGGCGGCAGGCGCTATATTACCGGCAACCGGTGTGAACGCGGGCTTGGCAAAATCAAAGACAAAAGCAGACAGCGCACTGCAAATCTGTATGCTTATAAAGCAAAACATATATTTGATTACGAACCGCTTTCCGAAGAAGACGCCATCCGCGGAACGGTCGGTATTCCAAGAGTGCTGAACATGTATGAAAACTATCCGTTCTGGGCTGTCCTGTTTAAAAAACTGCATTTTCGCACCATTCTCTCGCCGCAGTCCACAAGACAGCTTTACGAAATGGGCATTGACAGCATTCCAAGCGAATCCGAATGTTATCCGGCCAAACTGGTGCACGGACATATTGCATGGCTGATAGAACAGCAGCCGGATTTTATATTTTATCCCTGCATTCCATTCGAGCGGGATGAATTTCCAGAAGCAAACAATCACTACAACTGCCCGATTGTAACTTCGTATGCAGAAAATATTAAAAACAATGTAGATGAAATTTCACGGGGTGAAGTACTCTTTTTAAACCCGTTTATTTCCTTCAAAGACCTGGATACAGTAAAACGCGGTGTCATCCGGGCACTGTGCCAGCGTTTTCATATCATAGAAGACGAGGTGCTTGATGCTGCAGACGCTGCATGGGCAGAGCTTGAAAATGCACGCCGGGAAATACAAAAACAGGGTGAAGAAGTCATTAATTATTTAAATGCAACCGGAAAACGCGGCATCGTCCTGGCAGGACGCCCATACCATGCAGATCCGGAAATCAACCATGGCATACCGGAACTGATTGCTTCTTATGGATTTGCTGTACTGACAGAAGATTCTGTTTCCCACTTAACACCAGTAGACCGTCCGCTGATTGTCATGGACCAGTGGATGTACCACTCCCGCCTGTATGCGGCTGCAAACTATGTAAAGTCATCTGACAACCTGGATTTAATCCAGCTAAACTCCTTCGGGTGCGGATTAGATGCGATTACTACCGACTGTGTAAGTGATATTTTAACCAATTCCGGCAAAATATATACCTGCCTTAAAATCGATGAGGTCAATAACCTGGGCGCTGCAAGAATCCGTATCCGTTCCCTGTTAGCTGCTATCCGCGTCCGTGAAAAAAAACAGGAACCGCGTGACATCGTACCGGCCAGTTTCAAGCGCACGATATTTACGGAAGAGATGCGTAAAAACTACACAATACTGTGCCCGCAGATGTCGCCGATTCACTTTGAGCTGTTAGAGCCGGCTTTTATCACTGCAGGCTACAATATAGCTGTTTTGGACAATGACAACCGGACAGCTGTAAATACGGGACTTAAGTATGTCAATAACGATGCCTGCTATCCGTCTCTTATGGTAGTCGGCCAGATTATGGACGCAGTGACTTCGGGACGCTACGATATGAGCCGGACAGCTATTTTAATTTCGCAGACCGGAGGCGGCTGCCGGGCTTCCAATTATATCGGATTCATCCGCCGGGCTTTAGAAAAAGCCGGTTATAAAGATGTCCCGGTTATTTCTATCAACTTAAGCGGCATTGAGAAAAACCCGGGATTCATACTGACTCCCGCTCTTTTGCAGCATGGCTTGTATGCACTGGAATTTGGTGACATTTTCATGCGCTGTCTGTACGCTACCCGGCCGTATGAAGCAGTGCCTGGTTCTGCAGATGAACTTCATGAGAAATGGAAGCAGCGTGTCATTGAATTTGTATCACAAAAAAAGATACTCTCACACCGCAGGTATAAACAGATGTGCAGGGAAATCATACGCGATTTTGATAACCTGCCAAGGCTGGATGTCCGAAAGCCGCGTGTAGGTGTCGTAGGAGAAATACTGGTGAAATTCCTGCCTGCTGCCAATAACTATCTTGTAGAACTGTTAGAGTCAGAAGGTGCTGAAGCTGTTGTACCGGATTTGCTGGACTTTCTGCTCTATACATTTTATAACCAGAAATTTAAATCCGAAATGCTCAAAAGTCCGAAGCGAAACGTACGCATTGCAAAACTCGGAATCTGGTTTTTAGAATGGCTGAGAAGCGCTGCAAGAAAGGAATTTGAAAAAAGCGTACACTTTGAACCTCCGGCAAGAATTGAAACACTGGCAGAATATGCCGCGCCTATTGTATCCGAAGGAAACCAGACCGGAGAAGGATGGTTCTTAACCGGAGAAATGTTAGAACTGATTCACTCCGGCACAAATAATATTGTATGCACCCAGCCGTTCGGCTGCCTGCCAAACCATATCGTAGGCAAGGGCGTAATCAAAGAGCTGCGTCACCGCTATCCGCTTTCAAATATTGTAGCGATTGATTACGACCCGGGAGCAAGCGAAGTAAATCAGCTGAACCGAATTAAACTGATGCTGTCTGCAGCACAGAAAAATCTGGCAAAAGAACTGTCACAGCAGCAGTCTGACGCCGGCTAACGGGCACTGCCGCGTGCGGTTCTTTCCGGCCAGCATCCGCTTGCCGCAAATCTTTAAAATGTAAACAATGCCCCGGACAGTCACGTCTCAAGCACGGACTGCGGGGCATTTCTGCTGTAAATGCATGACGTTCTTCCAAACCGGAAGCCACGATCATCTCTCTCAGTGCGGGCTGCATGGCATTTCTGCTGTAACTGTATTACTTTCTTCCTGACTGAAAGCCACAAACGTCCGCGCGGCATTTCTGCTGCAGCTGCATGGCTTTCTTCCTGACTAGAAGCCGCGATCATCTCTCTCAGCGCAGACTGCATGGCATTTCTACTGTAAATGCAATACTTTCATCCGAACTGGAAGCCATAATCGTCCCTTCGTGCAGCTCCACAATTTCTTTTGCAATAGCAAGCCCCAGTCCTGCCCCTCCGGTTGCGGAAGCCCTGGAAGAATCCACGCGGAAAAACTGTTCAAAAATATGCACCAGTTTTTCCGGCGGTATCGTGCGCCCGTGATTTTTCACCTGAATCCGGACTGTTTCCTGTTCCGCTGTCATTGTCATCATGATTTCCGTTCCGGCATAGCTGTAATTGACCGCATTGCGTATCAGGTTGTCAAATACCCTCTGCAGCTTGTCCGGGTCACACAGCATGGTAATTCCGGATGTAATCTGCGTGCGCCAGTAAAGGTCCTTTTCTGCCAGTACAGGTTCAAATTCGCTTGCAATCTGTTCCAGCATACGGCTTAAATTAATGGTCTCTTTTTCCAGTGTCAGTGTCGTAAGATTAAACCTTGTAATATCAAAAAACTCATTAATCAGATCTTCCAGCCGCAGCGCCTTATCCAGTGCAACTGCAGTATACCGTTCCTGCAGCTTTTTCGAAATCAGCGGCTCATCCTGTAACAGATTCAGATACCCGATCACGCTCGTAAGCGGCGTTTTCAAATCATGCGCCAGATACACAATCAGGTCATTTTTCCGCTGCTCCGCCTCTTTTGCAATCAGTGCATTTCTTAAAGCCTGCTCCCTCAGCAGGTTTAATTCATCCTCTGCATTTTTAAGTACTGGCGGCAGCTCAACCGGTTCTTCCGTAGGATGCGCCAGTTTTCCGGAAGCCTGTACCACTGCATCCAGATACCGGAACGGCCTGGCCATAAAAAAATATGCTAAAAGGACACTGCTTAGCAGACATAAACAAATATATACAATAATCAGATAACGTTTGACCCATGTAAGAACCGGATACAGTATTTCTGTACCATACCAGATTCTGCTGGTACAGATGCTCCAGGACAGTACGCCGGCAGCGCCGATTAATGCAGCGGCAGCAATGACTGCGACTGTGTACTGCAGCATAGCCTGGGTCCGCATGGAATCTGTCCTTCTTTTTGTCTTCTCTGATTTTTCTTTATTCAATCGTATACCCCACTCCCCAGACCGTTTTGATGTATTTCGGTTTGCGTGCCGGTTCCTGCATTTTCTCCCGGATTCTTGCAATGTGTGTCATCACTGTATTATTATTATCCAGGTACTGCTCTCCCCAGACCGATTCGAATAATTCCTCTGAGGATACCACATTTCCACGGTGTTCGCATAAAAACCATAAAATATTAAACTCAATCGGCGTCAGCATCAGCTCTTTTCCATTCAGCGTACATTTATGGCTGCTTTTTGAGATATGCAGTCCCCTGAAATCAAATTCTTCGGCATCGTGGTTTTCCGGTGTATTATAGCGGATATAGCGCCTCAGCTGCGATTTCACCCTTGCCATCAGCTCTAACGGATGAAACGGTTTTGTAATATAATCATCTGCTCCTAACGTCAGCCCGGTAATTTTATCCATATCTTCTACTTTTGCAGTAAGCATAATAATCGGATACAGACGTTTTTCACGGATTTTCTGGCATAACTGGAATCCGTCCATATCAGGCAGCATAACATCCAAAATAGCAAGGCTTAAGTCTGTATGCATGGCACATGCAAGCGCATCTTTGGCATTGTAAAACTTGCAGACTTCAAAACCTTCATTTTTCAGATAAACCTCTACCAAGTCTGCAATGGCAGTTTCATCGTCCACAATCAGTATTTTTTCTTTCATGTTTCCTTTTTCTCCCCTGTTGATCGATTTCCCGGCTGTATGTCTCCGCCTTATTAGAATATCCTAAACTGGCAGAAAAAACAACTCTTTTGGCCAATTTCCCTGATTCCTCTTGCCATTGCTGCGTCATTTGCTATAATATAACAAAGCAGATTTTGCCATGAGTGTATCTGGATGCCGGGCGGGGAGAGAATTGATTACCCGGACGCCGGGCGGGGAGAGAATTGATTACCCGGACGCCGGGCGGGGAGAGAATTGATTACCCGGACGCCGGGCGGAGAAACTTTTTCCTTTTTCTGTTCCGCCTTCGA
>CAJTVR010000052.1:0-1534 GCA_910580075.1 uncultured Eubacterium sp.
GTAGAAAAAATTTTTATTTTTTTAGATTGTCTACTTGACGGGTAGCACACCAAAAACAGGGGCTTCCGGCACATTTGATGTGTTCGTTTAACAGGGCGAAGGAGCGGCTGGAGGAAGCCGGCCAGGCCATCACGGAGCGGCAGGCAAAGCGGGAGAAGATCGGGAGGTTTGTTTCCGCCTTGGAAAAGCTGGACGGCCCTCTTACGGCATTTTAAAAGAGGGCCGCTGCTTTCCAGGCGGCGGTACAGGCAGAAAGCAGGACATTTGCAGGCCCGCTTATATTATCAAATGGGAAATTATATTTTTTCAATTATTCTTCATACATTGCATCATTTTCATTTATTTCTATGGAAGCTGTGCTGCTATTAGTTGAGTAACTTTTAAATGCTGACATACTTAATATTACAAATAAGATATTACAAAGCACAATTGCCAATAAAATAATCCCAACGATTTTCAAAATCTTTTTGTTACGCCGGTTCTTAATGGCCAGCTGTTCACTGATTTTTGCAAGCTGCTCTGCAACAGCATCTTTAGCCGCTTCGTCAGTTATTGTACCACCAAGCAATGTGCCTGCTCCGGTATCCAGCACATCTGCTATTTTAGAGAGCACATCTGCGTCTGGAACTGATAACCCCTTTTCCCATTTGCTTACTGTTTGTCGTACAACATTCAGCTTTATTGCAAGTTCCTCCTGCGTATATCCTTTTGCTTTTCGCATTGTTTTTAAGTTTTCACTGAACATATTCATGTCCTCCTTATATTTATGATAATAGCCTACATAAATATGCCCGTTGCCTCAAGCAATGCATATTAACATTATGATGGTTTCAGCCCTTTTATAAGCAGGTAAATTCCGATTTGCTGTAAGAAGATTATACTACGGGTTTTCCCATAATAAAATACATTTTTCAATATAGGTGCAAAATCAAAAAGTACAAAGGCAAAGCTGCTCTGTAACTGTTTGTGCAGGGTTATGATTTGCTTTTGGGAGAGAGACGATCATATTGGATTTGCAGAGTCCCGGTGTTGGTGTTTATCTTTTCTTTTTTCAAAAGGGTGTATACTGCCTGGCCTTTTGTGTAATCCTTTTCCTCTTTTGGAAAAAAGGAACGGCAGAAAAAATTACCTGCTTCATCTTTTTTGTCGAGGAAGATATACACATCGGTATGTTCATGTGGTGTAGAAAGCAGATATTCAGCCTCGATAAGAGAAAAAGCCTGAAGCTTTCGGTTATAGCGGAAGATCAGGTCGTTTTTATCGAATAGCTCTTCGATCTTTTGAAAAGGATCCAGCCGTTTCTGAATGCTGCAGAAATAACGGCTCTTTTTTACATCATCTAAAGTGATCTGGCCGGAAAGAATCTGTGAAAATACTTTTTCCCGGCTGGCTCTGGAAAGACGCAGATCGTGCAGCTTATGTAGTCCCATAAGGTGATGAAATTCTACAGCCTGAAAGCTGACAGTAAGATCCACGGATTTTCCCTTTCGTCCAATGATGATATGATATTTCACAGGAAGCAGATTTTCAAATG